>NZ_JAMSHW010000018.1:0-102124 GCF_023757525.1 Pseudomonas sp. MWU13-3659
ACTGAACCGTCCGCTGGAAGCCGATCCACGCCGCAACAAGCTGATGGACAACCTACTGCGCGAGTACGCCGGCACCCACTACAAATACGACGAACGCGGTAACCTGATCCACCGCCTGCATAACGGCTCCCACGCGCACTTCACCTGGGACCTGTTCGACCGTCTGGCCAGCTACAACGATGACCAGCTCAAGGTCGATTACAGCTACGACGCCCTGGGCCGGCGCCTGCACAAGCATTCGGTGGCGCATTTCTGGGATCGCCCGGAAGCGGGCACCGGCTGGAACCAACTGCAACGGGCCAAGCGGCAACGCGAACTTGGCTGTGGCTTCACCCTGTTCGGCTGGGATGGCGACACCTTGGCCTGGGAAAGCTCACCGCCACGCGACGAGGGCGACACCGGGCGCACCGTGCATTACCTGTACGAGCCAAACAGTTTTGTGCCGGTTGCCCAGGCCCTGCGCAAGAGCCCGATCCGCTTGCACAAGCAACCAGACTGGAGCCAGCGCGAATACGACTTCGATCAGGATCCGCTGTGGCACACCGAGGTGAAACCACATGCGTTCGACGCGATTGCCTGGTACCACTGCGACCACCTCGGTACGCCGATGGAGCTGACCGATGAGCAGGGCAATGTCGCTTGGGCGGGGCAGTACAAGGCCTGGGGTGAAGTCCGTGAAGAGCGCTCGGCGTGGGCCAAACAGCACGGCCTGGGCAACCCGCTGCTCTTCCAGGGTCAATACCACGATCATGAGACCGGGCTGCACTACAACCGCTATAGGTACTATAATCCAAAGGTCGGAAGATTCGTGGGTCAGGACCCAATTAGTTATGCAGGGGGCATAAATCTATATTCGTATGCGAGAAACCCTGTAACTTGGGTAGACCCATTAGGCCTTTGCGCTTGTGCAAAAGGAACTGCGTCTTTCAGGGAAGTAAAAACGGTTCTTAAATCTGCCCAAGCTCCTTACAAGGGCAGCACGGTAATCGGTCACGGACTATCTAAGCATGCCGGTAGAAATCCACACATCTGGGGTAAAACTACAGGGTCAATGGCTACCTGGAACGATCAAGCCATGAAGCACTTGCGGGAAATCTCACGGGCTCCAGGTGAGTTCAAGCAAGTTACAACCGATAAAGGGCTTAACTTTATGGAGAAGCGGCTGCCTGATGGGCGCGGTGTTCGGTTGAATATGGACGGAACTTTCAAAGGATTTATTGATTGAATATTTATGTCTGAGTCTTATGAGGTTGTTCTCCAGCAAGTTGCGAAAGGCGACTTGCAAGTGCTGCTGGAATATATAGAGATGGGATCTCAAACTCTCTCTGGTCTAGCTGTTTCTGAAGAATTCGGAGAGGTCGGCTCGGCGGGAATTAACAAGAATTTGATTGATGCTATTGTTGCCCATGAGGGAGATGTGTGCCTGACGGAGCATTTGCATGAATTTAATGTTTCAGGAGTCATACGCCTCCCTCTAGTATTTTTGAGAGTCATCAAGTATAAGGGCGAAGTGGATGTCGAACTGTCTTTCAATGATGTCCCGTCGCTTGATATTGACCGCGTAATGCTTGTTATGCAGGGGTATGCCGATGAGCTATCAAAGAAATTTCATATAAAGGAGTTCTACGGCGGGCTTGAGCCTGCAGCGGATATTGATACTAGATATTTTACTGGTAATACTTTAGGGCCCTTGGGTTGAAAGGCTAAGCGGAAAGCGGATGAATTTAATCTTTACTCTAATTGCTGCCTAAGCGGGACCTAAGGGCCACGAAACTTAGGTGATACCGGCTGAAGAGAGCAGCCCTATTCAATAGGTGACCCTATGCGACTCATCGAAAATTTATTGAGAAGATGAAGCAGGGCGGACCGAAACTAGAGTAGAAAAAATAAATTCCCCCTTTTTCTCGAAGCAAATAAATCGAGAACTGGAGGCGGCAGCATATGATTCCACTGGAAGTTACAAAATACTTAAGCGGCTACAAGGGTGATATCGCCAGGGCGGATCAAAGTAGAGCGGCGTCGGCACTTCAACTTCTAGGAGTGGCGACAGACTCTGAATTCGGACGCTTCTACCTTAAGTATCAAGGTAGTTTTATAAGCCCCCGACCTGCCGCCGAACTCCTTGATATTGAAGGCCCAGACATCCCTGCAATCCCAGATCAAACTGACTATGTCTGGGGCAGGTACGAGATACCGACAAACTACCTCGCACTATCTTCCGACGAAAGTGAGGGAGTGTACTTGTACGGAATAAACGACGGCGCCGTTTACGACCTCGACATTTCGCACCTTAATGAGTTCATTAATGGCAAGCTCCCTGCTCGCTGGAAAAGCTTTAACGAGTTTTTAACCTGGTACTTCGAACCACAAGCTTAAACTTCCGACATGAGCTTTCCCCGCGCCAGACCGGAACTCACCGGTATCCACAGCGACTGTGGCTACCGCTTATGCGCGTCAACCATTAATAAAAAATACACAAACCATCATGACCTACTGCGAACTCACCACAATTGCAGCCTGATTCAGCAGAAAAAATATATCTATCCCAAATTGTGCCCTAACGGTATGAGAATGGCCTACAAGAAAACCGAAGTAGCAACAGTAGCTACAAAACAAGATGTGCGATTGGCTTGCGAACTCGCAAGACAGCAAGGACTTTGCAGATGAAAAACCTGATCGAAAATCTACAAAGTTGGTACGGCAGTCAATGCAATGATGTTTGGGAGCATTCATTCGGCATTGAAATTTCCAACATTGACAACCCAGGCTGGAAAATCAAAATCACAGGTGCAAATAACAAAAGCCACCTAACTATTAACGTCGAAAGAAGCGACGCGGACTGGATAGTAATCAACGCAGACGACACAGCATTTCAAGCATATGGCGGCTCACTAAATCTACAAGAGCTTCTGGAGGCGGCGGTTAAATGGCTTGAGTGACCTTGCTTATCAGGAAGGGCGACATTTGTCGCCCTGCGTAATTTTTTCTCGTACTGTCGGAACTCGCGAATTTCAGTTCCTGCTTCAGTGCCTCATACCCAGCTCCGCATCATCCATCAGCGCCTTGGCCAGCGCGCTCAGGTAGTACGACGCCCAGAGCAGTTGCGGCTTTTCTTCCATGATCCCGGCAATGGTCAGGTCGCGCACGCAGCCCATCAGTTCCGAGGCTTGTTCGCGGGCGTGCTGGCAGGGGATGCCGGGTTCGATGCAGAACAGCGGGGCGGTCTGGCCTTCGCCTTGGTAGAACTTGGTTTTGCCTGCGGTGGTGTTGGGGGTGGTGTCGTCTGTGGTCATTGTTTTTCTCCCTGAAGTGGTGGGGGCCTGGGCGGGCCCTTTCGCCGGCAAGCCGGCTCCTACAGGCGGAGCGTGGCGTTTTTCGTAGGAGCCGGCTTGCCGGCGAACAGGCCCGGCCAGGGCCTAATGCAGCGTCTGTGGCTGCGCCGGCATCTGCATCTGGATCAACGCCGATTCGAGTAACAGACGCAGCGATTCGACTTCGTGGATCGACGCCATCATCAGGATCGTGGCCGGTGACCTGGGCTGGGCGTGCACGGCCTGATGGGCCACGGTCAGGGCGCACAGGGCGTATTCGGTGGCCTGGATGAGGGTGTCTTCGAGGGAATGAGGGTGGTGGGGTGGATCGGGGACAATCTTCAGCATGTAGGGCTCTCTCAAGAAAGGGCCGCTACCCTCTGCTGTCAAACAAAAGGGTGGCAGCTGTACATGGGTTGACAGACCGGCGAGAGAACCAAAATCCGGCGCACGCAAAGGTGCCCCACGTACAGCCACCATGAAAGGCACAAGCCGTACGGTTGGTTCTCGACGGCCTGTCAAAGCCGATCACTGATTTCGCAGCGACCGCCCGAGACTAGAGGCCAACCCAGAGCACCGCAATGGCTTGTAAGGGCCTGGGAGTATGTTTGGGAAATGGACTACAGGGAATGGGGAAAGTCTTAAAAACTGAGCGCTTTGCGGGCTGGTTTTTATTGGGGGTGGCGGCTAGGTGCTGGACGATAGATTTGCAGCGCTCTCAAGATCGAGCGCCGCCCGCGCGGCGCATCGCGGATGAATCCGCTCCTACATTCGTTGCAACGTGCCTATGCCTGATAGGCCATGGTTGTTCGCCTTGTTTGTACGACGCGATATTTCGGCTGGCAACCATGGCCTGACAGGTGCGGCACGTTGCAACAGACGTAGGAGCGGATTCATCCGCGATGCGCCGCGCAGGCGGCGCTCGATCTGAAGGGCGCTGCAAGGCTCTCGCCGAACACCCGCCAGCCACTGCGCCCCTCCCCCCTTCCCTGCTTTACACGATTTTTGCAAACCTCCATTGGTCCCCGCCCCCCCGGATGGATTAAAGTATCAGCCCTTGCCCGGCAGTCGCTTCCACCCGTTTGCGCCGGCTCATTCCCAGGAACCGTCGACGATGGAACACCGTGAGGCGCTGATCGCGCTGCGCACCTTTCTCTCTTCCCAGATCCTCGGCCAGGAGAAACTGGTCGAGCGCCTGCTGATCGTGCTCCTGGCCGACGGCCATATGCTGGTCGAAGGCGCCCCGGGCCTGGCCAAGACCAAGGCCATCAAGGAGCTCGCCGAAGGCATCGAGGCACAGTTCCATCGCATCCAGTTCACCCCCGACCTGCTGCCCGCCGACATCACCGGCACCGAGATCTACCGCCCGGAAACCGGCAGCTTCGTGTTCCAGCAGGGGCCGATCTTCCACAACCTGGTGCTGGCCGACGAAATCAACCGCGCCCCCGCCAAGGTACAGTCCGCCCTGCTCGAGGCCATGGCCGAACGCCAGGTCAGTGTCGGGCGCAGCACCTACGAACTGTCGCCGCTGTTCCTGGTGATGGCCACGCAGAACCCGATCGAGCAGGAAGGCACCTACCCGTTGCCCGAAGCCCAGCTCGACCGCTTCCTCATGCACGTGAAAATCGGCTTCCCCGACGCCGCGGTGGAGCGGCGCATCCTCCTGCAGGCCCGGGGCGAGGCGCTGGGTGGCGAGGTGAAACCCGAGCGCCGGGTCAGCCAGCAGGCGATCTTCGCCGCGCGCAAGGAAATCCTCGGCCTGTACATGGCCGACGCGGTGGAGGAGTACCTGGTGCAATTGGTGATGGCCACCCGCACCCCGGCCAAGTTCGACAGCGAACTGGCCGACTGGATCGCCTACGGCGCCAGCCCGCGCGGCTCGATCGCCCTGGACCGCTGCGCACGGGCGCACGCCTGGCTGGCCGGGCGCGACTTCGTCAGCCCCGAGGATATCCAAGCCGTGCTGTTCGACGTGCTGCGCCACCGCATCATCCTCTCGTTCGAGGCCGAGGCCGCGGGGGTCGACCAGGACCGTGTGGTCCAGCGCATCCTCGACGTCGTGGCCGTCGCCTGACCGGCATGCCCACCACCCACCTGGCCGAGCACGGCATCCGCATCGGCCTGTCCGAGCTGATCGACATGCGCCACCGCGTGCGCGAGATCCAGCTGTTCTCGCGCCCCGGCCAGCGCAGCCCGCTGGTGGGCCTGCACCACTCCAAGCTGCGTGGGCGCGGGGTGGACTTCGACCAGGTGCGGGTCTACCAGGCCGGCGACGATGTGCGCAATATCGACTGGCGCGTCACCGCACGCACCCAGGAGCCCCACACCAAACTGTTCCACGAAGAGCGCGAGCGGCCGATTTTCATCATGGTCGAGCAGAGCCAGCGGCTGTTCTTCGGCTCGGGCTTGCAGTTCAAGTCGGTGCTCGCGGCCCAGGCCGCAGCGCTGTTCGGTTGGGCCGCGCTGGGCCACAACGACCGCATCGGCGGGCTGGTGTTCGGCGACAACGAGCACCACGAGGTCAAGCCGCGGCGCAGCAAGCAGAGCCTGTTGCAACTGCTCAACCGCCTGGCCAAGGTCAACCAGGCGCTGCACACCGAAGCGCTGCCGCACCCCGACAGCCTCGGCCTGGCCCTGCGCCGGGCACGCGAGGTGCTGCGCCCGGGCAGCCTGGCCATCGTCATTTGCGACGAACGCGCCCTCAGCGCCAGCGTCGAGCAGCACCTGGCAATGCTCTCGCGTCACTGCGATGTGCTGCTGATGCCGGTCAGCGACCCGCTCGACCATGCCCTGCCCGCCGCCGGCCTGCTGCGTTTCGCCCAACGCAGCGCGCAGCTGGAGCTCGATACCCTGGACGCCAACCTGCGCCAGGCCTACCGTCAGCAGGCAGAGGCGCGCATCGAGCGCTGGGAGCTGCTGGCGCAGAAACTGCGCGTGGTGCTGATGCCGCTGAGCACCCAGAGCGAGATGATCGAGCAACTGCGCGAGTACCTGAACGCCCAGCGCCCGGGGAACAGCAAATGAACCCGCTGGATCAGTTGCAACCGCTGGTCGCCCCGCCCGCCGTCGGCTTCTGGCCACCGGCGCCCGGCTGGTGGCTGCTGCTCGCCCTGCTGCCGCTGCTGGCATGGGGAGCATGGCGCCTGCGCCGCTGGCGCCCGAGCAAGCGCAAGATCGTGCGCGCCGAACAACCGCTGGACCCGCTGCGCGTCGAAGCCCTGGCCGAACTCGCACGCCTGCCGCGCCCCTACGACGGTGCCCCGGCCGGCGCCTGGCTGCAGCAGATCAACGCCCTGCTCAAGCGCCTGTGCCGCATCCACTACCCCGGTGCCAACAGCCATACGCTGAACGGCCGGCAATGGCTGGCGTTTCTCGACAACCGCTGCCCAGCCGCCGGCCTGACCCGCTGGATGGTGCTGGTCGAAGGCGCCTACAAGCCCGAGTGCAAGCTCGACGACAAGGCCATCGCCGGGCTTGCCCAGGCGGTCGAAACCTGGATTCGCAAGCATGTTTGAACTGGCCTGGCCGTGGATCTTCGCGCTGCTGCCGCTGCCCTGGTTGATGCGCCTGCTGTTGCCGGCCGCCGACAGCGGCGAGCCGGTGCTCAAGGTGGGTTTCCTCGACGAGCTCGAAGGCCTGGCCGGGCGCCGCGCGCGCCTGAACCTGCCGACCTGGCGCCAGCAGGCGCCGTTCGTGCTGATCTGGGCGCTCCTGCTGCTGGCCGCCGCCCGCCCGCAATGGCTGGGCGACCCGGTGCCGGTGTCGGCCAGCGGCCGCGACCTGCTGGTGGCGGTGGACGTTTCCGGCTCCATGGATTTCCCCGACATGCAGTGGCAGGGCGATGAAATCAGCCGCCTGGACCTGGTCAAGGCATTGATGGGCGACTTCCTGCAGGACCGCCAGGGCGACCGGGTCGGCCTGATCCTGTTCGGCAGCCAGGCCTACCTGCAGGCACCGCTGACCTTCGACCGGCGCACCGTGCGCACCTTCCTCGACGAGGCGCAGATCGGCATCGCCGGCAAGAACACCGCCATCGGCGACGCCATCGGCCTGGCGGTCAAGCGCCTGCGCCAGCGCCCGGCGCAGAGCCGGGTGCTGATCCTGATCACCGACGGCGCCAACAACGGCGGGCAGATCCACCCGCTGACCGCCGCGCGCCTGGCCGCCCAGGAAGGCGTGCGCATCTACACCATCGGCATTGGCGCCAACCCGGAAGCCAGCGGCACTCCCGGCCTGCTCGGCCTGAACCCGAGCCTGGACCTGGACGAAGCCTCGCTCAAGGAGATCGCCGGCATCACCCACGGCACCTACTTCCGCGCCCATGACGGCGCCGAGCTCAACGCCATCGGCGACACCCTCGACCAGCTCGAGCCGGTGGCCCAGCAGCCCACCCAGGCGCGCACCGCCACCGAACTGTACGCCTGGCCCCTGGGGCTGGCTCTGCTGCTCAGCGTGCTGCTGGTGGTGGCGGTGCAATGGCCCGACAACCTGCTGCTTCGCCAACTGCGCAAACCGAGCTTCCTGCAGCCCCACCCGGAATGGCGCCAGCGCCTCAAGCGCCTGCGCCTGAGGAGGCGGCGATGATCGACCTCTGGCCGCAATGGCTGCGCCCGCTCTGGCTGCTGGTGATCCCGCTGCTCGGCTGGCTGCTGTTCAAGCTCTGGCACCGGCGCAAGCGCGCCGGTCGCTGGCAGATGATCCTGCCGCCGCAGTTTCACGCCGTGTTGCTCGGGGGCGGCAGCGGCAGCACCAGCAAGTTGCCGTGGATCGCCCTGGGCCTGGCCTGGCTGCTGATCGTGCTGGCCCTGCTCGGGCCGAGCTGGCAGCGCCTTGAGGAAACCCGCCAACGCCCGGCCGACCCGCTGGTGATCCTGCTCGAACTGACCCCGCAGATGCTGGCCGAGGACAGCGCGCCCAACCGCCTGGAGCAGGCCCGACGCAAGATCCTCGACCTGCTCGAGCACCGCCAGGACAGCCAGACCGCGCTGATCGTCTACGCCGGCTCCGCCCACACCCTGGTGCCGCTGTCCGACGACCTGGGCACCACGCGCAACCTGCTGGAGGCGATCGACCCGTCGATCATGCCGCAGCCCGGCCAGCGCGCCGACCTGGCCGTGCAAAAAGGCCTGGCGCTGCTGGCCCAGAGCGGCCTGGGCCAGGGCCGTCTGCTGCTGGTCGGCTCCTCCCTGAGCAACCCCGAGCGCGAAGGCATCCTCCAGGTCCTCGGGCGCCAAGGCCCGAGCCTGCTGATGCTCGGTGTGGGCAGCGCCGAAGGTGCGCCGGTGCGCCAGGCCAACGGTGAATACCTCAAGGACGACCACGGCGGCATCCTCCTGCCGCGCCTGGACAGCGCCTCGCTCAAGGGCTTCATCAACGGCACCGGCGGGCGCTACCGCCACGCGCGCATCGACGACCTCGACCTGCGCGGCCTGGGCCTGTTCGACAACCCACGACTGCTGCGCAACGACGGCCAGACCGTGCAACTGGACAGCTGGGCCGACCAGGGCTATTGGCTGCTCCTGCCACTGTTGCTGCTCGCCGCCTGTGCCGGCCGCCGCGGCTGGTTGTTCTGCCTGCCGTTGCTGCTGGCCTTGCCGCAACCGAGCCAGGCATTCGAGTTCAATGACCTGTGGCTGCGCCCCGACCAGCAGGGCCAGCGCCTGCTGGAGCGCCAGCAACCGGCCGAGGCCGCCCGGCATTTCGAAGATTCGCAATGGCGCGGCATGGCCCTGTACCAGGCGGGTGACTTCGAGGGCGCCGCCGCCGCGTTCGCCCAGGGCAACACGGCCGCCGCCCACTACAATCGAGGCAATGCCCTCGCCCGCGCCGGTGAACTGGAAGCCGCGCTGGACGCCTACGAACAGGCGCTGGAGCGCCAGCCCGACTTCAAGCCTGCCCTGGACAACCAGGCGCTGGTCCAGCAACTGTTGCAGCAACAACAGGCCAAAGCCGAGGAGCAACCGGCCAACGCCGATGATCAAGGTACCCCGGACGCCGACAGTGAAGGCAACAGCAGCTCGACCAGCAGCCAGGCCCAGGGCACGCCGGGCAGCGACGAGCAGGCCCAGGCCCAGCAATCCGGCGAGAACAACGGCAACACCCAGGCGCCGCCCGCCACGGCGGGTGGCGACGACGACAGCATCACGCAGCCGCCCCAACGGCCGCAGTCCAGCAGCCTCGACGCCGAACAGCGCCAGGCCCTGGAACAATGGCTGCGGGAGATCCCCGACAACCCGGCAGAGCTGCTGCGGCGCAAATTCTGGTACGAACAGCAATTGCATCAGGAACCCTCACGATGAGTCGCTTCGGCGTCTTTCTCCTAAGCCTGCTCTGGAGCCTTCTGGCCCAGGCTGCCCCCATGCTGCAAGCCAGCGTCGACCGCACGCGCCTGGAGGCCGGCGAGACCCTCGAGCTGACCCTCGAAAGCCAGGACGTGACCCAGTTCGGCAAACCCGACCTGCACGCCCTCGACGCCGATTTCGAGGTGCGTGGCACCCGCCAGCTCAACAGCCTGCACAGCCTCGACGGCGAGACCCGCGCCAGCACGCGCTGGATCATCACCCTGCTGCCCCGGCGCAGCGGCAGCCTGCGCATCCCTGAATTGCAACTGGGTCAATCGTACAGCCAGCCCATCGACCTGCAGGTACAGCAGGCCGACAGCCAGCGCCCGGACGCGGCCTCGCAGGTGTTCGTCGAGGCAACCCTGGACAGCGACACTGTCTACGTCCAGGCCCAGGCCGTGCTCACCCTGCGCATCTACCATTCGGTGGCGCTGTACGACGACAGCAGCCTCAGCCCGTTGCAGCTGGACAACGCCAAGGTCGACCCGCTGGGTGAGTCGCGTACCTACGAGAAAGAGATCAACGGCGTGCGTCACGGGGTGATCGAGACCCGCTACGCGATCTATCCGCAGCAAAGCGGCACCGTCGAAATCCCGCCACTGAGCTTCACCGCCACCGCGGCCGACAACGGCGAACAGGCGGCTGGCACGCCACGGGTGGGGCGCCAGGTCCAGGTCAACTCGCTGCCGTTGCGCCTGACGGTCAAGCCGATCCCCACCAGCTACCCAAGTGACCGCCCTTGGTTGCCGGCGCGCAGCCTGACCCTGGAAGAGCACTGGAACCCGGACCCGGCCAGCCAGCCCACGCAGATCGGCGATTCACTGACCCGCAACATCACCCTGCGCGCCGAGGGGCTGTCGAGCACCCAACTGCCACCGCTGCCAGCTACCGAAACCGTGGGCCTGCGCCGCTACCCGGACCAGCCCCTGCTACGCAACGAAATCGACGAACGCGGCATGGCCGCCAATCGCGAGGAGCGCGAGGCGCTAGTGCCGACCCACAGCGGCCAACTGGCCCTGCCGGCGCTGGAAGTGACCTGGTGGAACACCCGCGAGGACCACCTGGAACACAGCAGCCTGCCGGCGCGTACCCTGGAAGTGCAGGACAACCCGGCCCTGAGTGCCGACACACCGGTCAGCGACAGCAGGGGTCGCACGGCACTGCTGTGGCCGTGGCAGTTGGCCACACTGGTCCTGGCCCTGACCACCCTGCTCGGCTTTGCCCTGTGGTGGCGCGCACGCTCGCAACCGGCGGTGCTGCGCGCGGCGCAGGCCGGCCCCAGCCCGCGCACCCTGCTCGACGACCTCAAGCGCGCCTGCCAGGCCAACGACCCCCAGGCCACGCGCCAGGCCCTGGATGCTTGGGCGCGCCAGCAACCGGAAACCCTGGCCGAGATGGCAGCGCGGTTCGTGCCGTTGTCGGATGCGCTGGATGGTTTGAACGGGGCGTTGTACAGCGAGAGTGGCCAGTATTGGCACGGGGATGAGCTGTGGCGGGCGATCGGGACCATTCCGCCCGCCGAACAGGTGCTAGTGCCTTCGGCAGAGAGCGGCAACCTGCCACCGCTGTATCCGAAGTAGGCCGTGCGACCTGCCCCGGTTTCGTCATCGGCGGCTGATGACGAAACCGGGGTGCGAGCGACTCGAAGAGGTTACTTCTCGAACGGGTTCCAGCTTTGCTGGCCCTTCACTTCCTTCAGGTAATAGGCGTAGTTGGTCACGGTCGCCCACAGTGCCGCAAGGCCCATGTTGACACCCGTGTCCAACGCTCGCGGCAACTCAGTGCCGGTGAAGCCTTCATAGATGCCCAGCACCAGGCCCACGGCCAGGGAGATACCCAGCAGCGCCAGGTTTTTCTTCCAAAGGCCAAGGACAAACAGGTAGATCGGGCCGAAGAAGAACGCGATGAAGTTCATGTTGATCAGCATGCGCTTGCCCATTGGCAGAGCCTTGAACGCCGCCTTGAACGCTGGGCTCTGCGGGTCGCCGTGCTGGGCGAAGAAGGCGAAACGCTCCTGCCACTTCAGCTTGTAGCGGGGCAGTTCGGCGTGGGTCTTGGGAGTACTTTCCATTTTCATTCCTTAAGGACTGTCAGAAGGGCTATCAGCCGAATTCTGCGTCGCGACTGCGTCCCTGCCTCCATTCACGTGGAAGATGAAGCATTTTTCCAACGCCCACGCGCATGCCTCGGGCAGCAAAGCCTGGGAAGGTAATGGCGAAAAGACGGAATGGAGGGTCTGCGAGGGCTTCATAAAACATCCTTGTTTCAAAATATTAAAACACTCGGGTAAAAACCGGACAAGCCAGGAGTTGGCAGGCCGATCCAAAGGCGCGAGTTGGGTTAACATAGCCGCCCTTCCGAGAGCCCATTCAGGCCGCCCGACTCGACAACCTACAGGTCACCCATGCGTCTGTTTCACACCTCCGACTGGCACCTGGGCCAGAGCCTGCACGGCCAGGAACGCGACTTCGAACACGCCTGCTTCCTCGACTGGCTGCTCGGCCAGCTGCGCCTGCGCCAGCCCGACGCACTGCTGATCGCGGGCGATATCTTCGACACCGTCAACCCGCCGGTCAAAGCCCAGGAACGCCTGTACGACTTCATCGTCCAGGCCCACGAGCAACAGCCCAAGCTGGATATCGTGATGATCGCCGGCAACCACGACTCCGGCTCGCGCATCGAACTGCCCGCGCCGCTGATGCGGCGCCTGCGTACCCACGCCCTGGGCCGGGTGCACTGGCTCGACGAAGGCCAGCTGGATACCGAGCGGCTGTTGATCCCGCTGACCAACGCCCGCGGCAAGGTCGGCGCCTGGTGCCTGGCCCTGCCCTTCCTGCGCCCCGCCGAAGTCACTGGCCCCGCGCTGGGCGACGATTACCTGCAAGGCATCACCCAGGTGCACGAACAACTGATCGCCGCCGCGCAGGCAAAGCGCAAGAAAGACCAGGCGCTGGTCGCCATCAGCCATGCGCACATGGCCGGCGGTAGCATTTCGGAGGACTCCGAACGCAGCCTGATCATCGGCAACGCCGAAGCCCTGCCGGCGCGCCTGTTCGACAAGGCCATCAGCTATGTCGCCCTCGGCCACCTGCACAAGCCGCAAAAGGTCAACCGCGAGGAACGCATCCGCTACAGCGGCGCGCCGATCCCGCTGTCGTTCGCCGAGATCAACTACCCGCACCAGGTGCTCGAAGTGGAGCTGGACGGCAGCGAACTGGTCAGCGTCGAGGCGCGGCCAGTGCCACGCGCCGTGGCGCTGCGCCGGGTCGGCCCGGCGCCCTTGGGTGAACTGCTGGAACAGCTGGCCGACCTGCCAGTGATCGACTTGCTCGAAGACCCCAATCGCCAGCCTTGGCTGGAGGTGCGCGTGCGCCTGGATGAGCCACAGCCGGACCTGCGCCAGCAGATTGAAAGTGCCCTGCAGGGCAAGGCCGTGCGCCTGGCGCGCATCAGCGCCGAATATGCCGGCAGTGGCCGTGATGAAGATGACGAACAGGCCTTCGTCGAACTGGCCCAGATGACCCCGCAAGACCTGTTCGGTCGCGCCTGGGAGCAGGCCTACGGCAGCGCCGCCGACGAGCAGGCCCTGGCCGATTTCGCCGAACTGCTGCAAGACGTCCTGCACGAGGAAGAGCAGCCATGAAGATTCTCGCCATCCGCCTGAAGAACCTGGCATCACTGGCCGGCCCGGTCGAAATCGACTTCACCGCCGAGCCCCTGGCCAGTGCCGGGCTGTTCGCCATCACCGGCCCCACCGGTGCCGGCAAGAGCACTTTGCTCGATGCCCTGTGCCTGGCGCTGTTCGGAAGCGTCCCACGACTGGGCAAAGTCGCCCAAGAAGCGAAGGTGCCCGACACCGATGGTGAAATCCTCACCAGCGACCCACGAAACCTACTTCGCCGCGGCACTGGCAGCGGTTACGCCGAGGTAGATTTCCTTGGTGTTGATGGCCGGCGCTACCGCGCTCGGTGGGAGACCAACCGTGCCCGTGAAAAAGCCAATGGTAAGCTGCAAAACAGTCGCCAGAGTCTTTACGACTTAGACAGCGAACAACTGCTGGTCAGTGGCAAGAAGGAATACAAGCCACTGCTTGAGGCACGTCTGGGACTGAACTTTGAGCAGTTCACCCGCGCAGTGATGCTGGCCCAAAGTGAGTTCGGCGCATTCCTCAAGGCTGAGGACAGAGAGCGCAGTGAACTGCTGGAAAAGCTCACAAATACCTCGATCTATAGTCGCCTGGGTAAGCGTGCTTTCAACAAAACGAAGGAAGCCGACGAGTTCCACAACGACCTACAAAAGCAGGCCGAACACCTGCTGCCGATGGAAGGCGAAGCCCGCGTCGCGCTAGACCAGCAACTGGAGCAGGCCCAGCAACAGTTCAAGGCCGACCAGGCACGCCAGCGTCAACTGGAGCAGCAACGCACCTGGCTCGACGAGCAGCGCCGTCTGCAAGCCCAGCACACTGAGGCTGGCGAGGCGCTGCAAGCCGCCGAGCATGACTGGCAGCAATTGGCCGAGCAGCGCCTGGACCTGCAACGCCTGGAGCGCCTGGCCCCGCAGCGCCACCAGTTCCACCGCCAGCAGACACTTGCTGCGCAACTGATGCCCCTGCTGACGGCGATCGATCAGCAGCAGCACCAGCAGAACGCACTGCAAGCCCGCACCAGCGAACTTGAACAGGCACTGGAAGCCGCACGCCAGGCCCTGACCCGGCACCAGGCCCAGCACAGCGAAAACGCCCCGCACCTGCGTCAAGCCTTTACCACCCAGGGCGACCTCGCCCGCCTCGGCAAGGAACTGGCCGAACAACGTGATACCTGCCAGCACGCCGAACAGGCCGTCGGCGAAAACCAGCTACAACTGCAACAGCTTGAAGAAAACCAGCAACGCAGCCAGCAGCAGTTGGCTCAGATCGATACCGCCCTCGCCGAAAGCGAACACCTGGGCAGCCTTGCCGATGCCTGGCAGGCTTACCTGCCACAGTTGAAGCAGGTGATGCTGATCGGCGGGCGCCTGGCCAAAGGCCGTGAAGAACTGCCCGGCCTGCAAGCGCTGGCCAGCCAGGCCAACGCCCAATTGCAAAGCCAACGCGACACCTTCGAGCTGCTGTTCCGTGAAGCCGGGGCTGAGCCCCAGGCCCTGGCCGAACAGATCGACTTGCTCGGCGGCATGCTCCAGGAAAACCGCAAGCAACAACGCACCGTAGAGGAAGCCGCGCGCCTGCACGGTCGCGAGCTGGAACTGCGCCAAGGCATCGCCGCGCTGCGTGAACGCCAGCAGCAGGCCATGCAGCAGCGCCAGCAGTTGATCACCGAAGGCACCGCCGCCAAGGCCGAACTGGAAGCGGCCGAACAGGCCCTGGCCCTCACCCGCCAGTTGCTGGAGCGCCAGCGCCTGGCACGCAACACCAGCGTCGAGGAACTGCGCACCCAATTGCGCGATGGTGAACCTTGCCCGGTCTGCGGCAGCGCCGAGCACCCGTTCCATCAGCCAGAGGCCCTGTTGCACAGCCTTGGCCGCCATGACCAGGCTGAAGAGGACGCCGCGCACAAGCGTGTAGAACAACTCGGCGCAACGCTGGTGGAACTGCGCACCCAGCTGGGCGTGGTCAACGCCCAGCTCAAGGACTACCAGCAACAACAGGTGCAATTGGGCGAGCAGCTGCAACCTGTGGTCGAGCAGGTCCAGGCCCACACGCTGTGGCCCGCCCTCGCCCCGCAGGACGACAAGGCCCGCAGTGCCTGGCTCGATGGCCAGTTGCGCCGCCTGGAAGAAGAAGTCAGCCGCGACGAGAAACGCCAGGGCGCCCTGCTCGCCCTGCAGAAGGATGCAGCGCGCCTCAACCAGCAGTTGCAGGCCGCCAGCGACGCCCAACAGCAAGCCCAGCGCCACCTCGAGCAGCAGCACCAGGCCCTGGCCACCGACGAGCAGCAGCTTGAACAAAGCCTGAACGACCTGGCCAGCGTGCTGCCACAGGACATCCTCCAGGCGCTGCGCGACGACCCGGCCAACGCCTTCCTCGGCCTGGACCAGCAGATCGCCCTGCGCCGGCAACAGCTCGACCAGCGCAACGACGAACAGGAAGAACAGCAGGCCCGCCAGGGCCAGCTGGACAAGCTGCGCGATCAACAGCAGAACCGCCAGCACAACCTGCAGCAGCTGCAACACAAGCTCACCGCCCTGGACGAACAGCACCAGCTGGCACGCACCACATTGGGCGAACTGCTGGGCGAACACCCCACTGCCGAAGCCTGGCAACAGCACATGGATACGCAGCTGGAGCAGGCCCGCGCCGTCGAAGCGGACACCGCGCAGCGCCTCCAGGCACTCCACACCCAGGCCTTGGAGCTGGCCGGTGAGCTGAAGGCCAATCACCAGCGCCAGCAAGCACTGGAGCAGGAGCACCTGCACCTTCAAGGTGAGATCAGCCAATGGCGCGGCGAGCACCCCGAGCTGGACGACGCCGGCCTCGATCGCCTGCTGGCCATCGACGACGCTCAGTTGGGCGAACTGCGCCAGCGCCTGCAAGCCGCAGAAAAAGCCATCGAGCAAAACCGCGTGCTGATGCAGGAACGCGAACAACGCTTGCAGCAGCACGCCACCCAGGCGCAGGCCGACATGCCGGTTGAAACGCTGGAGCAGACGCTCGCCGAGCTCCAACAGCAGCTGGCGGCACAAGAACAACACTGCGCCGAGCTGCGCGCCCGACAGGCCGATGACCAACGCCGGCAACAGGCGCATCAAGCCCTGGCCGAACAGATCGACCGGGCCTATCGCCAGTGGCAACGCTGGGCACGCCTGAACGCATTGATCGGCTCGGCCTCGGGCGATGTGTTCCGCAAGATCGCCCAGGGCTACAACCTCGACCTGCTACTGCACCACGCCAACAGCCAACTGCGCCAACTGGCGAAACGTTATCGCCTCAAACGCGGCGGCAGTGCCCTGGGCCTGCTGGTGCTGGACACCGAGATGGGCGACGAACTGCGTTCGGTGCACTCGCTGTCCGGCGGCGAAACCTTCCTGGTCTCGCTGGCGTTGGCCCTGGGCCTGGCGTCAATGGCTTCGAGCACCCTGCGCATCGAGTCGCTGTTCATCGACGAAGGCTTCGGCAGCCTCGACCCCGAGTCGCTGCAACTGGCCATGGACGCCCTCGACGGCCTGCAGGCCCAGGGGCGCAAGGTGGCGGTGATCTCCCACGTGCAGGAAATGCACGAGCGCATCCCGGTGCAGATCCAGGTGCGCCGCCAGGGCAACGGCCTGAGCGACGTGGAGGTATGCGGGTGATTCTCTACTCGTTCCGCCGCTGCCCCTGGGCCATGCGCGCGCGCCTGGCCCTGCACTATGCCCAGTGCGATGTGCAGGTCCGGGAAGTGAAGATGAAAGAGAAGCCGCCCGAGCTGCTGGCGCTGTCACCCAAGGGCACGGTGCCAGTGCTCGACACCGGGGCTGGCGTGCTGGAGGAAAGCCTGGACATCATGCGCTGGGCGCTCGACCGACATGATCCGGAGGATTGGCGCCTGCAGGCCGACTCGGCGGCAGCACGGCTGGCCGACACGCTGATCGCCCGCAACGACAGCACGTTCAAGGCGCAGGTGAACCTGTACAAGTATGCCGAGCGTTACCCCGAGCACACGCGGGCGCATTACCGACAGCAGGCCGAACCGTGGCTGGCGGAACTCGAGGGGATGCTCGATGGCCGCCCCTACCTGCTCGCCGACCACCCGAGCCTGGCCGATGCCGCCCTGTTGCCCTTGATGCGCCAGTTTGCCGGGGTCGAACCCGAGTGGTTCGCCGAGGCGGCTTATCCGCGGCTGCGGAGCTGGTTGCAGGGTTGGTTGGCGTCGGACCTGTTCAAGGCCGTGATGGCCAAGTGAAACAGCCGGTTGCTCAAAGCGCCAGGATTGGCGCGGACATCAACAACAGCACTACCGCCGTGATACGCCACATCATGATCTGCCCCTTTGGCCAGTCAAAAATCCAGCGTCAAATTAAATCACATGGCTTTGTGCTATTACCAATGCCTTTACACATTCAATTGGAGTGCTTGCTCAGGGCGGCGTGGAAGTGCGCGCTCTGCTGCAGGTACTTCTGGGTGTAGCTGTGGGTGCTCGACACCTTGCCACTCGACTCCACCTGGGCGTGGGCTGGCAGCACGACGGATGCGGAAATGGCGGAGGCGGCAATGACCGGGAAGAGATTGAAGTTCATGTTGGCGGTCCTCGACATCAGGTGGTTTGACAGTGGCCCGTCGGGGCCTTGGGTCAAAACTTACGCCGATGGGCTCGCCCACAGAAATTCATTGCGCCAGTAACGATTATCACGGCAATCGATAATTGGAAGGTGCAACGCTGGCGGCCTCTGTAGGAGCGGCTTTAGCCGCGAACACCGGCGATGCCGGTGCCTGGCACCGCGTCGCTTGCTTCGCGGCTGAAGCCGCTCCTACAGGAACTTGAGGTCCGAAGGCGCCTGCTGGGACAGCTTCTGCACCGTATCCCCCAACTTGCCGTTACTCGGATCGCGACGTATGACCACGATCTGGTTGCTCTTCTGGTTCGCCACCAGCAGGTAGTTGCCATCCGGATCAAGGGCAAACTCCCGAGGGTGGTCACCCTCCACCGAACGGCGCTGCAACAGGGTGAGCCGACCATCGTCCTTGCCCACGGCAAATACCACGATCTCGTTGGCAGTACCGCGATTGCTCACATAGAGGAAACGGCCATCGGCCGAAAGATGCAGGCCGCCAGCAGCCTTCGCCGCAACGTCCTTGCTGTCGGTCAGCGGCAAGCGCTGGCGTTCGACCGGGGCGCCGTCCTGCACATCGAACACCACCACTTCAGCACTCATTTCCAGGGTCAGGTAAGCATGCCGACCCTTGGCGTCGAACAGCAGGTGCCGAGGCCCGCTGCCGGGCGGTAGGCTGACCGCAGCCGGAATCGCCGGGCTCAATGGATGCTCGGGGCTGGCACCGTCATAGCGGTAGATGAACACCTTGTCCGCGCCCAGGTCGCAAGCGTACAGATGGCGGCCATCGGGTGACTGCACGAGCGAATGCACATGGGCACCGGCCTGACGCTCGGGGTTGACCTTGCTCGGGGTGTGCCGCGCCTGCTGCACCACCGGCTTGAGCTTGCCGTCCCTGGCCACCGGGATCACCACCAGGCTGCCACCCGGGTCGGGGGCGACGGCGTAATTGGCGACGAACAGGTAGCGCTGGTCGTGACTGAGGCTGGCGTGGGTCGGTTCATCACCCTGGCTGGGCACCTGGTTCAGCAGCGTGATCTCACCGTTCTTGCTCAACGAGAAGCTGCTGACATGGCCCTGCGGCGTTTCGTTGACCGCGAACAGCAGGCGCTGGTCGGCGGAGAGCACCAGCCATGAGGGGCTGATGCTCTTGACCACTTGCCGTGGCTGACTGGCGATCTGGCCTGCGTGCTCATCGAAGTCGTAGCGATAGATCCCCTGGCTGTCGCCATCGGTATAGCTGCCCACCAGCAAAGTCGCTGCCTGGGCGTCGAGCGTCAGGGTCATCAGGCTAGCGGTCAGCAGGCGTGTCCATTTCCTGTTCATCGTCTTCTTCATCCGGGGCGCGGAAGGCACTCATACAGACTAGTCGATGCTCGCCGTCGACACTGCTCAGGCTCCAGTCGTCGCCCGCACCGGTGGCGGCGGCGATCTGGTCGGCGGTGAAGGCCCAGCGGCGCAACTGGCGGCCGTCCATGCATTCGATGGTCAGGCCGGTTTCGTCGAAGGAGAAGTCGAAAGCGTGCAGGCCGTCGATCAGCAGCATGTCGCAGGATTCGAGGGCAGTGGCGAGGGTCATGGGGGCACCTGGGGAACAAAAGGTGGCCATTATAGCCAGGTTCGCCGGCAAGCCGGCGCCTACGATGATCCGTAGGAGCCGGCTTGCCGGCGAACAGGCCACAACATCAATGGGCGAAGATCGACCCGCCTTCCTTGCCCGCCAGCTTGCTCGGCTTGATCAGGAACCGCGCCAGCGCCGGCAGCAGCCACAGGGCGCCGAACATGTTCCACAGCAGCATGAAGGTCAGCATCAGGCCCATGTCGGCCTGGAACTTGATGGCCGAGAAGATCCAGGTGCACACGCCGATGGCCAGGCACAGGCCGGTGAACAGTACCGCCTTGCCGGTGGAGCGCAGGGTCTCGTAGTAGGCCTCCTGCAACGGCAGGCCGGCGCGCAGGAAGCTCTCCAGGCGGCTGTAGATGTAGATGCCATAGTCCACGCCGATGCCCACGCCCAGGGCCACCACCGGCAAGGTGGCGACCTTGACGCCGATGCCCATGAACGCCATCAGCGCGTTGCCCAGCACCGAGGTCAGTACCAGCGGCAGGACGATACACAAGGTCGCGGCGAAGGAGCGGAAGGTGATCATGCACATCACCGCCACGCAGAAGTAGACGAGGATGAGGATGGTCAGCTCGGCCGACTTGATCACCTCGTTGGTGGCGGCCTCGATGCCGGCGTTACCCGCCGCCAGGAGGAACTGCAAGCCTTCCTTGTTGTGGCTGTCGGCAAAGGCCTTGGCGGCCGCGGTGACCCGTTCCAGCGTTTCGGCCTTGTGGTCGTTGAGGAACACAAGCACCGGCGCCAGCGAGCAGTCGGCGTTGTACAGGCCATCGGCGCGGGCGATGGAGTTGTTGAGGATGTCCGGGTTGCGCGACAGCGTCTCCCATTTCAGGCTGCCCTCGTTCATGCCCTTGATGACCTGCTTCGACACAGTCACCAGGGAGATGGTCGACTGCACCCCGGGGGTGTTGTCCATGGTCCACATCAACTCGTCGATCGGTGCCATGGTCGAGTGGATCGAGCACTGCTCGGCCGGGGTCTTGACCATGATCACCAGCACGTCGGAGCTGGTGGAGTAGTTGTTGATGATGAAGCTGTTGTCCTGGTTGTAGCGCGAGTCCGGGCGCAGCTCCGGCGCGCCCTGGTCGAGGTCGCCGATCTTCAGGTTCTGGCTGTACCAGAGGCCGCCGGCGAAGGCCAGCAGGGCCAGCACCACCGACACCGGTGCCACCTTGGGGCTGGCGAAATTGGCCAGCAGGCGCCAGAACGGATGCTCGCGGGTGGCGTCCTTCTTGCTGCGGGCGATGGCCTTCTGGCTGATGCCGACGTAGCTGATCGCCACCGGCAGGAGAATGAGGTTGGTGAAGACGATCACCGCCACGCCGATCGAGGCACCGATGGCCAGCTCACGGATCACCCCGATGTCGATGATCAGCAGGGTGATGAAGCCGACGGCGTCGGCGAGGATGGCGATCATCCCCGGCAGGAACAGCTGGCGGAAGGTGCGCCGCGCGGCGGTCAGGGCGTTGTCGGCGTCACTCGATTGCAGGGCGATGCCGTTGATCTTCTGCACCCCGTGGGAGATGCCGATGGCGAAGATCAGGAACGGCACCAGCATCGAGTACGGGTCGAGCCCGAAGCCCACCGCATGCATCAGCCCAAGCTGCCAGACCACCGCCACCAGGGTGGTGATGAGCACGGCGATGGTGCTGCGGATGCACCAGGTGAACCAGTACAGCAGCGCCCAGGTGATCACCAGGGCGACGCCGAAGAACATCGCCACCATCACCAGGCCATCGATCAGGTCGCCGACCTTTTTCGCGAAACCAACGATGTGGATCTTCACGTTCGGGTTCTGCGCCTGGAACTTGTCGCGGATCTTTTCTTCCAGTTGATGGGAGAACTGCTGGTAGTCGAGCTTGACCTGCCTGCCCGGGTCTTGCGGGTCGGGGAAGCTTTCCAGCAGCGGGATGTCGATGATGCTCGACTTGAAGTTGTTGGCCACCAGGCGCCCGACCTGGCCCGACTTGAGCACGTTGTCACGCAGTGTGTCGAGGCTGTCCTGCGAGCCGTTGTAGGTGTTGGGGATCACCTCGCCGCCGGAGAAGCCCTCTTCGGTGACCTCGCTCCAGCGCACGCTGGGGCTCCACAACGATTTGAGGGCGGCACGGTCGACGCCGGGAATGTAGAACACCTCGTCGTGGATCTGGCGCAGCGTCTCCATGTAGTCCTTGTCGAAGATGTCGCCGTTGACCGCCTCCACCGACACCCGCACGGTGTTGCCGAGGTTGGCCAGGTCGTTGCGGTGCTCGAGCATCTGTTCGATGAACGGGTGCTGCAGCGGAATCATCTTCTCGAAGCTGGTGGACGGGCGGATCTGCGTGGCCTGCCAGAACAGGAAGATGCTCACCAGTACACAGAGGGCGATGACCACGGGGCGGTTGTTGAAGATCAGCCGCTCGAGCAGCGTGGCCTTGTCCTTGTGGTGCTGCTGATGCATGTCGAAGCTCTCCCGGCTAGTCATGGACGCACCTCCCCGGTGCCATCGGCCGAAGCCAGGTGCACGCCGCCCTGCCCGACCAGCAGCAGGCCACCGCTGGCCAGGCCGCTGACCCCGGCCAGGGCGATGCGGTCGGCGCGGTTGCGCACGCTGAACGTTTGCCCGTCGTCATGGCTGCGCAGTACGCTGCCGCCATTACCGACCAGCACCAGGCTGCCGTCATCGAGAAGCGTAGCGCTTGCCAGGCCGAATTCGAGCGGGCCGCGTTCGGCCTGCAGTTCGATCGGTTGCCAGGTGTCGCCGAAATCGGTCGAACGGAACAGGTTGCCGCGCAGGCCGTATGCCAGCAGGGTGTTGGGCTGTGCGGTGCCGATCACACCAAACAGCGAACCCTGGTAGGGGCCTTCGACCTTCGACCAGACCTGGCCGTTGTCGCTGGAGCGGAACATGCTGCCCTGCTCGCCGACGATGAACAGGCCGGCGTCCTTCACCGTGGTGATGGCGTTGAGGTGCAGTTGGTCGGGGTTGTCCAGGCGTTCGGCGACGTCCTGCCAGTGCTGGCCGCCATCGAGGGTTTCGAGCAGGGCGCCATAGGCGCCGACGGCGAAGCCGTGCTGCGGGTCGAGGAAGCGCACGTCGAGCAAGGGGGCTTCGCGGGAGAGGTCTTCGAACTGTTTGCTCCAGGTCGCGCCGCCATCGCTGCTGGCAAGAATTTGCGCATCATGGCCGACGGCCCAGCCGCGCTTGTCGTCGAGGAAGAACACCGCGGTAAGCAGTTGCCGGGTGGGCACCCGGGCTTGCGTCCAGGTCTTGCCCTGGTCGTCAGAGAACAGGATATGGCCGCGGTCACCGACCACCACCAGACGCTTGCCTGCATGGGTGACGCCGATCAGCAGGCTCTGGCTGGCCTTGGGCGATTCGGTCGAGTATTGCTCGGCGGCCACCGCCGCCAGGGCGTTGCCTGCCCCGATACCCAGCGCCAGTGCCAGCATTGCGCTGGCTGCCAGCGTGTGGCGAACCGTTGTCCGCTCTCTCATGACTGCCCCCTGTTGTGTTCTTGTGGTGGGTCAATCTATTGCCAGGTACTGCGAAAACCCTGTTCCAGAGCCCTGGAATAGCTTCGGGCCATGCTATCGGGATTGTCCGACAGAACACAACGAGCGGGACGTTATGTTTTGTTAACCACAAAAACAATTAGGGCCGCTGCGCGGCCCTTCGCGGGTAAACCCACTCCTACAGGGTTTTGTGCAGTCCCTGTAGGAGCGGGTTTACCCGCGATGGGCTGCGCAGCAGCCCCAATGTCTACTCAGCGGCTTACGCCAGGCTCTTGCTCACCACCTCATACACATCGCTGGACAGCGCCCCGGAAGCGAGAATCCGCTCCAGCTCGCCCTTCATCAGCGCCTGACGCTTGTCGTCATACTTGCGCCAGCGGGTCAGCGGCGCCAGTTGACGCGAAGCAATCTGCGGATTCAGCGCATTGAGCTCGATCACCAGGTCCGCCAGGAAGCGGTACCCCGACCCATCGGCGGCGTGGAAGTTGACCAGGTTCTGCCCGGCAAAAGCGCCGACCAGCGCCCGCACCTTGTTCGGGTTCTTCAAAGTGAAGGCCGGGTGTTCCATCAATGCCTTGACCCGCGCCAGCCCGCCCGGCAGCGCGCTGGCCGCTTGCACGCTGAACCATTGGTCCATGACCAGCGGGTTGTCCTTGAAGTGCTCGGCGAAGGCGTCCAGCGCCTTGCCCCGCTCGGCTTCGAACGGCGAATTGACCAACACCGCCAGCGCGGTCAGGCGCTCGGTCATGTTGTCGCACTGGTCGAACTGCTCCAGGGTCGCTTCCAGCACCTGCGGCTTGCCACCCAGCATCAGGTACGACAGCGCGATGTTCTGCAGGCTGCGGCGGGCGAAGTGCTCGGCCGAGGCCACGTAGGCGGTCTTGCGCGAGACCTCGCGGTTGGCCTGGTAGCGCACCCACAGGGCGTCGAACAACTGCTCGGCGATCTGCTGGCGGGCGAACTCGCGGGCGGCGTGGATTGCATCGACATCAGCCACCTGGCTGATCTCGGTGAGGTACGCCTCGCCTGGCAGCGAAAGCATCTCGGCGACCATGGCAGGGTCCAGCGCTTCGTTGCCCAGCACGGTGCCCAGGGCGGTGATCAGGCGCTGGTCGAGCTTGAGCGCTTCACCACGCTGGTGCTGGCCGATCAGTTCCTGCAGTACCTGCACCGACAACTGCTGCCCCGCTTCCCAGCGGTTGAAGCCGTCGCTGTCGTGCTGCATCAGGAACATCAACTGGTCGCGGTCGTACGGGAAGCTCAGCTTGACCGGCGCGCTGAAGCCGCGCAGCAGCGACGGCAGCGGCTTGGCAGAGATACCTTCGAAGGTGAAGGTCTGCTCGGCCTCGGTCACCGACAGCACGCGCGAAGTACCGACGGCCTGCGCTTCGCCGCCCAGGCGCAGGGGCAGGTCGTTGCCGTGAGCGTCCAGCAGGCCCAGGGCCACCGGGATCACGAACGGCAACTTCTCGACCTTGTCCGGCGTCGCCGGGCAGCTCTGACGGAAGGTCAGGCTGTAAGTCTGCGCGGCGGCGTCAAACTGTTCGCTGACCTCAAGGCGTGGCGTGCCAGCCTGGCTGTACCAGCGCTTGAACTGGGTGAGGTCGACGCCGTTGGCGTCTTCCATGGCCTTGATGAAGTCGTCGGTGGTCACCGCCTGGCCATCGTGGCGCTCGAAGTACAGGTCGCTGCCCTTGCGGAAGCCCTCGGCGCCCAGCAGGGTGTGGACCATGCCCACCACTTCCGCGCCCTTTTCGTACACGGTCAGGGTGTAGAAGTTGGAGATCTCGATGAAGCTGTCCGGGCGCACCGGGTGGGCCATGGGGCCTGCATCCTCGGCGAACTGATGGGTGCGCAGGTAGGCGACGTCCTCGATGCGCTTGACCGTGCGCGAGTTCATGTCGGCGCTGAACTCGGCGTCGCGGTACACCGTGAAGCCTTCCTTGAGCGACAGCTGGAACCAGTCGCGGCAGGTCACGCGGTTGCCCGACCAGTTGTGGAAGTACTCGTGGGCGACCACGCCCTCGACCCGCTGGTGGGCGGCGTCGGTGGCGGTCTCGGCGCGGGCCAGCACGCAACTGGAGTTGAAGATGTTCAGGCCCTTGTTTTCCATGGCGCCCATGTTGAAGTCGTTGACCGCGACGATCATGAAGATGTCCAGGTCGTACTCGCGACCATAGACTTCCTCGTCCCAGCGCATGGACTTCTTCAGGCTGACCATGGCGTGGTCGCACTTGTCGAGGTTTTCCGGCTCGACATAGATGCGCAAGGTCACATCGCGGCCTGACTGGCGAACGAATGTGTCTTCCTTGCACCAGAGGTCACCCGCCACCAGGGCGAACAGGTAGGCCGGCTTCTTGAACGGGTCTTCCCAGGTCGCCCAGTGGCGGCCATCTTCCTGTGGGCCGCTACCGACCGGGTTACCATTGGACAACAGCACCGGGTAGCGATGCTGCTCGGCGATCACCGTGGTGGTGAAGGTGCTCATCACGTCCGGGCGGTCGAGGTAATAGGTGATCTTGCGGAAGCCCTCGGCCTCGCACTGGGTGCAGAACATCTTGCCGGACTTGTACAGGCCTTCCAGCGCGGTGTTGCTCTCCGGATGGATCTTCACGTTGGTGTCGAGGGTGAACTTCTCGGCGTCCGGCTGCACGGTCAGACTGTCATCGCCCAACTGGTAGTCGCTGGCGGCCAGCACACGATCATTCAGCTGGACGCTCAGCAGCTCCAACTGCTGGCCATCAAGTACCAGCGGCGGCAGGCCGGCACCGCGCTCGGGGTTGCGGCGCATGACCAACTGCGCGTGCACCAGGGTGTGGTCCTCGAACAGCTCGAAGGTCAGGTGGGTCTCGTCGATCAGGTACTCGGGGGCCTGATAGTCCTTGAGGTAGATCACTTGCGGTTGTTCAGTGCGCATGGTGACGATCCTTTACTGGAGCACGGCCAGTTGGTAGGCCGTGTACTTGCGAATGTTGATCACGCCGGTATCGAAGATCAGGTACTGGCCCTTGATGCCCAGCAGCGTGCCTTCCACGACCGGGTCCTTGTCGAGGTTGAAGCTGACGATCTTTTTCGGGTAGGCCTCGACCGGGTAGCGCATCTGCACCACCTCGGCGTCGGGCAGCGGCTGGATGGCCTGTAGCCCGAAGCGCTCCTGCAGGCCACGGAGACCGTCGGCGCAGGCGTCGAAGATCTGTTCGCGGATGGCCGGCAGGTCGAGCGTTTCAGCATCGCCCTTGAGCAGTGCGCGCCAGTTGGTGCGATCCGGCACCTGGCTGCGCAGCACATCCTCGACCAGCCCGGATTGCTGGCGGGTGGCCACACGCATGATCGGCAGCGCCTGGCTGGCACCCTGGTCGAGCCAGCGGGTGGGCAGTTGCGTGGCGCGGGTGATGCCGACCTTGATGCCCGACGAGTTGGCCAGGTACACCACATGGTCGGTCATGCAGAACTGCTCGCCCCACGACGGCTCACGGCAAGTGCCGGCGTCGTAGTGGCATTTTTCCGGGGCCATGATGCACACATCGCACTGGGCCAGCTTGGTCATGCACGGGTAGCAGTAACCCTGGCTGAAGCTGGTCTTGGTACGCTTGCCGCAATGGGTGCAGTGGATCGCGCCGAGGTATTCCAGGCGGATCGACTGGCCGATCAGCGGGTTGACCGGCACCTCGGTGTCATCCAGGCGGAAACTGTATTGAACGACCGGTGCGTCCAGGCGCACCGCCATCTTGCTCAGAGAGCCACGAGCGAGTTCGATCAATGTACCGAGTCCGACTTGAACAGGATGTTGGCGATCGGCGCGGACTTCGAGGCGCATTCCTGCGGGCCCATGTAGCCGGTGCGCTGCTCTTCGGGGAGGTTTTTCATCTCCCAGGCGATCACCGCCTGCAGCGACAGCTCTTTCTGTTCAGCCGTCAGTTTGCGGCCGTCGGACCATTTGCCGATTTCCACGGCCGTTTTCAGGCTCTCGTAGATCTCGGGGGTGATGTTTTCGATCATTTGCGCGAATGTGGACATGGTGTCTCCTCAGTCAGGCCGACAGTCTACGCCTGGCGAGTCCTCCGCCCAAGAGGCCGGTCAGGCATCCGATGAGCAACCCACCGACATGGGCGGCGTTGGCGATCTGGCCAAAACCCAGTTGGCCGACCACGCCGCTCAGGCAGACCAGCAGCCAGACCAGCATCATCACCAGCACACCCTTGGGCAGGCTGAACTGTGGATTGGGTGCCAGCCACTGGTACAGCCAGACATGCCCGAGCAAGCCGTACAGCACGCCGGACAGGCCACCGAACAAGCTCGGGCCGCTGCTGAAATGCTGGGCCAGGTTGGACACCAGGCTGAACAGCAAGGTCAGCATCAGCAGCATCCACGGCCCCTGGCGCAGTTCGATGCGCTTGCCCAGTTCCCAGTACCACAGCCCATTCATCGCCAGGTGCAGCACGCCGAAGTGCAGCAGCATCGGCGACACCAGGCGCCACCACTGGCCTTCGGCTAGCGCCTGGGGCAATGAGGTGAAGTAGATGTAGTCCCCCTGCACCTGGAATGGCAGGAAAGTGAACCAGGCGATGGTCGTCAGGTTGTCACCCAGGCTGGTCAGGCCGGCCACCACCAGGCTCAGGAACAGGACCGTGGCGGTGACCTTGCAGGCACGGGCCTGTTCCTTGAGAGAAGGCACCGCAGGGGTGTTTGCCGGCAAGTCGGTCGCCACGGGGAGTTCCACATCGGCGTTGCCGTCGGGGAAGCGCTGGTACAGCTGGCGCACGTCGTCGGCCATCGCGGGGGGCGCCCAGAGCACCTGTTCCTCGCCCTCCTCCACCACCCGGTGCGGCACTTGCAGGCGACGCAGCAGGGCGACGAAGCCGCCGAGGTCGACCGTCAGCGGCAGGCGCAACACTTCGATCACGTTCATTGGCTGGCCTGCGGGCGTTCGACATCGACCCAGACGAACTTGTGCGGGTCGATGCGGGTTTCGTCATCCAGCCGGTAGGCCGCCAGCTTGCCGTACAGCACCGCGCTGTAGTCGAGGCAGGCCAGGTTGGCGCGGATCGGCGCCGGCCGGCCGCTGCGCCAGTAATGGCCGACGAACAGCAGCGGCTCGTCCTCGGCGTAGCGCAGCAGGGCATTTTTCTGGCTGTGGCTGAGCGGTGTACGGGCCACCTCATCCGGCAGTGCATCGGGCTGGAACACAATGTCACCGTAGGTTTGCGGGTCTTCTTCCCAGAACTTGGTGCGGAAGAAGGCGCGGGTCAGGCCATCGCCACCGGTGAGCGTCAGGCCGTCCGGCAAGCGCATGTCGGTGCCCCGCAGCAGGCGGTTGCACACCGTGCTGGCAAAACTGCCGGACACCGCCGAGGCCTGGACGAAATGCTCGTCGATACGCCCGTCGTGATACTGCTGGCGCAGCGGCTCGATCAACTGGTGGTCCCAGCAGGCATGCACCAGGCGGAACCGGCCGGCGTCGACGAACAGCGGCAGCTCGTAGAACCACTGGATGAAGTCGTGCCAGTCGCCGGGGTGCTGGGCGAACTGGGTGAGGGTTTCGTCGATCAGCCGCGCATGGCGCGGCGTGTGCTCGCGGACATACGCCTTGCCGCTGCCGGGCAGCGCCGGGGTAACCCAGCCCAGGGCGTTGTATTCATGGTTGCCCATGATGCAGAAGGCCTGACCGGCCTCGACCATGTCATGCACGATGTGCAGCGCCTCGCGGATGCGCGGGCCACGGTCGACGATGTCGCCGAGGAACAGCGCCTGGCGCCGCGGATGCCGCCACACCCCGCCCACCCGCTTGTAGCCGAGCGCGTCGAGCAGGCGTTCGAGGGTGAGCGCACAACCGTGCACGTCACCGATGATGTCGAAACTGCGCGCCGGATCGAGCATCAGTCGTCCCTGCCTCCCAGGCGGCTGCCCCAGCCGAGCTTGGTGCGGCAGACCTCGTAGTAATTGTGGTCCAGCGGGTGGATCAGGCGCAGTTTCTGCGGCTTCTTGCTCACCGTGATGGTATCGCCGGGGGCGCAGGTGAAGTGGTTCTGGCCGTCACAGGAGACCTGCGGGTAGATCTGCAGGTCCTTGGACACGACGATCTTCAGCTCGCTGTTGCCATCCACCACGATCGGCCGGCCCGACAGCGTGTGCGGGTACATGGGCACGATGACAATGGCGTCGAGCTTGGGGTGCATGATCGGGCCGCCGGCAGAAAGCGCATAGGCAGTGGAGCCGGTCGGGGTGGCGACGATCAGGCCGTCGGCCTTCTGGCTGCAGACGAACTGGCCGTCGATGTAGATCTCGAACTCGATCATCCGCGTCGACTTGCCGGGGTGCAGCACCACATCGTTGAGCGCATCGCCCTGGCCAATGGCCTCGTTGTGGCGGCGCACTTCGGCTTGCAGCAGGAAGCGGTTCTCGACCAGATAGTGACCGTCGAGCACCTCGGCGACCTTCTCTTCCAGCTCGTCGGGGCGGATATCGGTGAGGAACCCCAGGTTGCCGCGGTTGATCCCCAGCACCGGGATGTTGTGCCGGGCAAGGGCCCGGGCGGCGCCCAACAGGCTGCCGTCGCCACCGACCACGATGACCAGGTCGCACACCTCGCCCAGCAGCTTGCGCGTGGAGGTCTGCAAGCCGTGGCCGGGCAGCACTTCGGCGATGGTGTCCTCGAGGATCACGTGCAGGTGGCGCTCGAGGAGGAATTTTTTCAGTCGGCGGATGGTGTCGAGCACCTGGGAGCTGCCAAGGCGTCCGATGATACCGATATTGCGAAATTGCTCCATGGTGCTCCTGCGAGGCTCTGCGGCGGGGTGACAATGCCGCGATTATGGGCGAAAGGACCGGCCAGCGGCAAACCGGCTATGCTCGCAGGATGATGCCCTTCGCCGATCTGCAGCCCGTGCTCCACCAGCTGCGCCAGCCTGCCGTGCGCGACCTGGCGTGGGCGGTCCTGTCGCCGCCGCTGCTGGACGACGCCTGCGCCCCGCAACGCCACCCGCTGAGCGCCAGCGCCTGGGCCGACGACCCCGGGCAACTGGCTGACTGGCTGCGCGCGCTCGATCATGACCCCACAGCGCTGCTGGACTGGCTGTCGCGCCTGACCAGCCGACGCCTGGGGCTCTACTACGAGGCGTTGTGGCAGTTTGCCCTGCGCCAGGCCCCGGGCATCGAGCTGCTGGCGGCCAACTTGGCGATTCGCGATGGCGGGCGGACCCTGGGCGAACTGGACATCGTGCTGCGCGACCGTGAAGGCGTTCATCACCTGGAGCTGGCGATCAAACTCTACCTGGGGCCACCCAGCGGTGATGGCAGCGACCCGGACCAATGGCTTGGCCCCGGCTGCCATGACCGATTGGGAAGAAAGCTGGCACACCTGACACAACATCAGTTGCCCATGTCGAGCGGGCCACAGAGTCACGCCGTGCTGGCCGGGCTGGGCCTGGACCAGGTGCAGGCTCATCTCTGGCTTGGCGGTTATCTGTTCTACCCACACGCAGGACGAACACAATCGCCGGGAGGAGCCAATCCCGACCACCTGCGCGGTAGCTGGATGCGCCATGGCGAATGGAACGTCGCCGACAACAGGTGCTGGCAACCCCTGCCCCGCCAGGCATGGCTGGCACCGGCGCGAATCGAAGCACCGGCATGCTGGAGCACGGAACGCTTCGCTGCCTGGCGCGAAGGGCTGGAGCCCGATGCCCATGCACACCTGCTGACCCGACTGGAGCAGCAGGCGCAAGGGCACTGGGAAGAAGTCGAACGGATGTTCCTGGTGGCCGATGACTGGCCTGACCTCCCCCCACGCTGAAACGGCCCCGCCGCCTCACTGACGGCGGGGTATTCAAGCGTCAGGACGCTTCGGCCACCGGCTCAGGCGCCGGGCAATGCGCCTGGGCATCCTTCGGCCACAGCACCTGGCCCTTGCCGTCGACCACCTGCTCCGCGCCGCAAGGCAGGCGGTTGGTGTCGAACACCACGCTGCCGTCCAGGCGATACAGGGCGCGCAGCGTGCGCACCGCGTCGTCGCCATTGCCCTCGACCCGATAGGCGAAGATCGCGCCACGCGCTTCATCGACCACCACGTCCTGCCATTTGGCGGGCACCAGCAGCTTGCCATCCAGATCGTACAGCGCGCGCACGGCATCCGACTTGCTGCCCTCGGCCGCCAGCAGGTGGTGACCGTCAGCCAGCAGCTTGAACGACACGAACTGTTCCGGCTTGACCAACACCTTGCCTTGCTCGTCCATCAGGCCCACGGTGACGGCTTCGTCCGGCACCCCCATGAACGTCACGATCTTCTTCGGCGATTTCAGTTCAGAGAAGGCATAACGGTTCGGCGCAACCAGGCCGATCTGCTTGTAGGTGGGCTGGAACACCACCTTGCCATGGTCCAGGTCGATGGTGCCGTAGGTGGCCAGGAACATGTTCTGCAGCTTGCCAATATGGTTGAAGCCCGGGCGATGGCCACTCATGCCGAGCAGACCCATGCCGGCGTCGCCGATCGAATCGTACTCGGGCTGGATCAGCCATTTGCCGTCATGGCCGATCATGCCGGCCTTGCCACGGTCTTCCTCGGTGCGCTGCAACTGCACCATGCCACCCACCTTGCCGAAGGTTTCGCAGCTCTGGTACTGCGCCTCGATCACCACCTTGCCCTGGTAGTCCAGGTAACCGCACGGTTTGTCGTAGCTGTCGCGGAAGGCCACCAGGCCACCGCCCGGCGTACCCAGCCAACCCTTCTCGAGCGGGATCACCAGGTTGCCGGCGGCGTCCGCCAGGCCCTTGCCGGCAGCGCCCTCGCGGGAAACCACCAGGTGACCGTCGGCCGCGCTGACAATGGTGTCGAAGTCGAGCTTGCGCAGCACCTTGGTCTGCAGGTTGTAGCCCCAGTTTTCACCCTGGCGCTCGGCCAGCACCCAGTTGCCGCGCTTGGCGAAATCTTCACGCACGTACATCGAGTCGAATACCGCCTCGCTGACCTTCTCGCCCTGGGGCGTAAGGATGCCGCGCAGTTCGCCGATCTCGTAGACGATGAAATCGTTGTCGCCGCCCACATAGACGGTGTCGAAGATGGCCGGCTGGACGTCCTTGCCCTGCTCGTCCATCACCCCGACCTTGCCATTGTGGTCATAGCCGAACAGGCCCGGGGTCAGGGTATAGAGCGAATCGGTGAGGTCGGCACGGATCACCTGCTTGCCGTCGCCACTGGCCAGGTGCCAGTAATCGCCGCGGCCGAAGATGAAGGCGTTGCTGAAGGGCTGGGTGTAGAGCTGGGTGAACTCGCTGCCCGGCGCGACACGGAAGGCGCCGTTCTGGTCCAGTACCGCGCATTCGTCGTTCACGCACAGCGGAATGGTCAGGGCGGCAATCGGTGGCGTCTTGACCGCCGGGGCTTGCTCACAGCCGGCGAGCAGCAGGGACAGGGCGCCGAACAGCGCGACCCGAGGGGTGGAGATGAGGGGTTTCATTGACACAGGATCCTTGTGCGATGGAAATCGGGTGCAGGCCCAAAGCCACCACCCAGCCCGCTGTGTCGGCCGTGCTAGATAGATCTGAAGCAAACAATTTTCCATTCCAGCGATTAGAGTGAGAGACAGGCGCCAGCAAGAGCGCCCATTCCGACCTGATGACGAGGACCCACCATGGTTTCATCCACCCCTGCGGCCCACTACGCGCGGCTGTCGATCGCCCTGCACTGGCTGATGCTGGTGCTGCTGGCCGCCGTGTACGCCTGCATCGAACTGCGCGGCCTGTTCCCCAAGGGCAGCGCCGAGCGCGACCTGATGAAAGACCTGCACTTCATGCTTGGCCTGACCGTGTTCGTGCTGGTCTGGCTGCGCCTGGCCGTGCGCCTGTCGCGCCCCACGCCACCGATCGTGCCCAAGCCCCCGGCCTGGCAGACCGGCCTGTCGCACCTGGTGCACCTGCTGCTGTACCTGATGATGATCGGCCTGCCGCTGGCGGGTTGGGCGATCCTCAGCGCCGCTGACAAACCAATCCCCTTCTATGGCCTGGACCTGCCGGCCATCGTCGCGCCCGATCCGGACCTGGCCAAGTTCATCAAGGGCTGGCACGAACGCATCGGCAGCTGGGGCTACTGGCTGATCGGGCTGCATGCCGTGGCGGGGCTGTACCACCACTATGTGCGGCGCGACAACACGCTGCTGCGCATGCTGCCCTACAAGTAACCCCGGCGCCCCTGCAGGCCACCGGTGTGCAGGAAGACCAGGCGGGTGCCCGGGCGAAAACGCCCGGCCTCCACCTGGTCACGCAGGGCCAGTAGCGCCTTGCCGGTGTAGAGGGCTTCCAATGGCATGCCGGTCAGATGCTCGGTTTGCTCGATGAATGCCAGCAACGTGTCATCGATACGCGCAAAACCACCCCGGCAGGCCTCGTGCAACCTGTACCCCTGCAAGCCGGCCAGTGCCTCGACCGTTTCGGGCACGCCGTGATCCCGTGGCACCGCCAGGGCGCCGTGGACCTCATGCTCACCAGCCTCCGCCAGCACCAAGCCCGCCAGGGTGGTGCCGGTACCGGCCGCCAGCCACCAGGCGTCGTAGTCCGCCCAGCCCAGCGTGGCCAATTGTGCCTTGCACTGCTCGACGATCAACCCGCACCCCCGAGCGCCCGCCAGCCCGCCACCGCCTTCGGGAATGCAATGCCAGCCCGGATAGCGGGCTTGCCAGGGCTGCCAGAAGCCGGGCTCATGACGGGCGCGGTAGCCACCGAAACCCAGCCAGTGCAGCGCCATGCCCAGTGCCCTCAGGTCTCTTACTGTCGGCGTCTCCTGCGGCTGCCCACGTAGCAAGCCGACGGTGGCGAAGCCGAACCGCCTGCCGGCCGCTGCCAGGGCATGGAGGTGGTTGGAATGGTTGCCGCCCAGGCTGATCAAGCCCGGTGCTCCAGCCCCACGGGCTTCAGCCAGGTGGTGGCGCAGCTTGAACCATTTGTTGCCGCTGATCAGTGGGTCGATCAGGTCCAGGCGCAGGACGGCGAGCTCGACCTGGGCTTGTTGGAGCCAGGGTAGAGCGAGGCGCTGCAGAGGGGCTTGGGGAAGGGAGAACTCGGGCATGGCGCGAGTCTATCAGGTGCCCGGGCAGACGGATCGCGAAAAGGATGGCACGGGCTGCGCCCGTGTTCGCCGGCAAGCCGGCTCCTACAGGTACCGTGAGGTCGGCGCGATTCCTGTAGGAGCCGGCTTGCCGGCGAATGGGCCTGAACTGTCAACACAGGCTCACTGGGTTATCACAACTCCGCGGCCAACCGCGAACCCTGGTTGATCGCGCGCTTGGCATCCAGCTCGGCCGCCACGTCGGCGCCGCCGATCAGGTGCACCGACTGCCCGGCCGCCACCAGCCCTTCCTGCAGCTCGCGCAGCGGCTCTTGGCCGGCGCAGACGACGATGTTGTCCACCGCCAGCAGCTGCGGCTCGCCCTCATTGATGCGCACATGCAGCCCGGCATCGTCCACGCTCAGGTACTCGACGCTGTTGAGCATCTGCACATGCTTGTTCTTCAGGCCGGTGCGGTGGATCCAGCCAGTGGTCTTGCCCAGGCCGTCGCCGACCTTCGACTTCTTGCGCTGCAGCAGGTACACCTGGCGCGCCGGAGCATGGGGTTCAGGCTTGATACCCGCGACGCCACCACGGGCCTCCAACTGCGTATCGATACCCCACTCCTTCCAGAACGCCTCGCGGTCCTGGCTGGTGGCTACGCCCTTGTGCACCAGGTACTCGGACACATCGAAGCCGATGCCGCCGGCACCGATCACCGCCACCCGCTCACCCACCGGCTTGCGCTCCAGCAGCACGTCCAGGTAGCTGAGCACCTTGGCGTTGTCGATGCCCGGGATCACCGGGGTGCGTGGGGCGATGCCGGTCGCCAGGATGATCTCGTCGTATTCGCCCGCCACCAGCGCTGCCACGTCGACCCGGGTGTTCAGGCGCAGGTCGACACCGGTGCTCTTCACCTTGTTGCGGAAGTAGCGCAGGGTCTCGAAGAACTCTTCCTTGCCCGGCACACGCTTGGCCACGTTGAACTGCCCGCCGATCTCGCTGCCCGCGTCGAACAGGGTCACCTTGTGACCGCGCTCGGCGGCCACCGTGGCAGCCGCCAGGCCAGCCGGGCCGGCGCCGACCACGGCGATGCGCTTGACGGTACGCACCGGCACGTAGTTGAGTTCGGTTTCATGGCAGGCACGCGGGTTGACCAGGCAACTGGTCAGCTTGCCGCCGAAGGTGTGGTCCAGACAGGCCTGGTTGCAGCCGATGCAGGTGTTGATGTCGTCGGCGCGACCTTCGGCCGCCTTGTTGACGAAATCCGGGTCGGCCAGGAACGGCCGGGCCATGGACACCATGTCGGCATCGCCCTCGGCCAGCACCGCCTCGGCCACCTCCGGCGTGTTGATGCGGTTGGTGGTGACCAGCGGGATCTTCACCGCGCCGCGCAGCTTGGCGGTGACCTTGCTGAACGCTGCGCGCGGCACCTTGGTGGCGATGGTCGGGATACGCGCCTCGTGCCAGCCGATGCCGGTGTTGATCAGCGTCGCGCCGGCCTGCTCGATGGCCTTGGCCAGCACCACGATCTCGTCCCAGGTGCTGCCACCCTCGACCAGGTCGAGCATGGACAGGCGGAAGATAATGATGAAATTCGGCCCCACCGCTTCACGTACCCGGCGCACGATCTCCACCGCCAGGCGCATGCGATTCTCGTAGCTGCCGCCCCAGCGGTCGGTGCGGTGGTTGGTGTGGGCGGCGAGGAACTGGTTGATGAAGTAGCCTTCCGAGCCCATGATCTCGACGCCGTCGTAGCCGGCACGCTGGGCAAGGCTGGCGCAGGTGACGAAGTCACGGATCTGCTTCTCGATACCCTCCTCGTCCAGCTCCTTGGGCTTGAACGGGTTGATCGGCGCCTGGATGGCGCTCGGCGCCACCTGTTTCGGGCTGTAGGCATAACGCCCGGCGTGGAGGATCTGCAGGCAGATCTTGCCACCGGCCCCATGCACCGCCTCGGTGACGATACGGTGCTTGTCAGACTCTTCCTCAGTACTCAGCTTGGCCGCGCCGGAGTAGACGCCGCCTTCATCGTTCGGCGCGATCCCCCCTGTGACCATCAGCCCGACACCCCCGCGGGCACGCTCGGCGAAATACGCCGCCATACGCTCGAAACCGCCCGGGCGCTCTTCAAGTCCGGTGTGCATCGAACCCATCAGGGTACGATTGCGCAAAGTGGTGAAACCCAGGTCGAGGGGGGCCAGCAGGTGTGGGTAATGGGCGTTTGCCATGGAGGTGCTCCACAGTTGGCGTGATCACGGAATGCGGGCGCCTCTTCCAGTCCGGCGGGGCCCGTCGTTTGTCTGATGCCGACATTAAACAGGCGTTTGAACACCCTCAATGATCGAAACTGACAACTTATTGATCCTGCTGCACAGCAGGCTTACCCTAGGGCACCTCATTCCACATTGCGCAGAACCGCTCCATGGGAAAACTGCTTGCCAGCGCCCTGGCACTGGTTGTCATCACCACGCTGTTCGCCTACGGCTTCTGGACCTCGCAGCGTCCGGAAGGCCATTACCTTTCTGATCTGCGCATCGAACTGGCGCTCGACCAGGGCGTGCCTGGGAACCAGGGCAACCTGCTGGGTGTCGAGCCCCTGCTATACCCAGGCGACTACCAGAACCTCGAGCGCCTGCACCGCAAACTATCCGCCTACCTGGACCAGGCTCGCGGCAGGGGGCTGGTCAACGCCCGGACCGTGGTGGTACTGCCTGAGCACATCGGCACCTGGCTCTGGGCCCGAGGTGAAAAGAACGAGCTGTACCAGGTCACCCACCGTCGCGAAGCCTGGCAATGGCTCGAGCTGAGCAACCCGCTGCGCTACGGCCTGGCGCTGCTTGCAGCCAGCGGCAACGACCGCCGCGGCGATGCGCACCTGCGCATGAAGGCCGCGCAGATGGCCAACGACTACCAACAACTGTTCGGCGGCCTGGCGCGGGAATTCGGCGTCACCCTGGTGGCCGGCTCGATCGTTCTCCCCGCCCCCTATGTCGAAAACGGCCGGTTGCATGCGGGTGACGGCCCATTGTTCAACACCAGCGTGGTCTTCGGCAGCGATGGCGGCGTGCTGGGGCAACCCCAGCACCAGCAGTACCCGGATAGCGAAACCCGACGCTATATCCATGAGGGTCGCCAGCATCCGCTGCACATCGTGCAGACCCCCGCCGGCCGCCTGGGCGTGCTGGTGGGTAGCGACAGCTGGTACCCAGCCAACCACCAGCAACTGGCCGAACAGTCGGTGCAACTGATCGCCAACCCGGTTTTCCTCAGTGGCCAGCAACAGTGGCAAGCCCCTTGGCGTGGCAACCGCCACCAGCCTGCGGCGGCGCAGTTGCCGCTGCGGCGCGGCCAGGTCAGCGAGCAGGCCGCGTGGCAACAACTGACCCAAGCTGCCAGCAAGGGTGTCACCAGCATGAGCGTGTTCCTGCGCGGCCAGTTCTGGGAGCTCAGTGGCGATGGCCAGGGCTTCGCCAGCCAGGCCGGCGTCCTCTGGGCGGGTAGTACCAGCCATGGTGCACGCCTGCTGAACCTGTGGTTGTGACAACATGCCCCGCCTCCGTGTGCGCCTGGGTGAACTGTCGGTAGGATTCGTCCAACCGCTGGCTCAGGCACTGACGCAACTCGGCCATGATCCGCACCCCCTCCTGCTACGCTACGGGCTCGATACCCAGCGCCTGGCCGAACCAGGCGCGCGATTGTCGATCCCGCGCTACATGCATCTGGGCCATGCCGCCATCGCGATGAGCGGTGAACCGGCACTGGGCCTGCGCATGGGCCGCCTGAGCCAGCTGGCCCAAGCCGGGCTCGCGGGCGTGACCGCCGCCCAGGCCCCTACCCTCGGCGAGGCTGCTCGCACACTGCTGCGCTTCGAGCCACTGTATGCCGCCAACTACCGTGGCCAGTCGAGCTTTCAGGAGGACAATCAGGGTGCCTGGCTGCGCTTCTACTCCATCAGCCCCTACAACACCTACAACCGCTTCGTGGTCGACTCGTTGCTGGCCGGCTGGCTGGCACAGCTGAGCGCCCTTGTGCAGCGCCCGGTACAAGCCGAGCGGCTGGAGATCGAATTCGAGTCGCCCACTTACGCCGCGCAATACCAAAGCTTGTGCAGTGGCACGGTAGTGTTCGGTGCCCCGGCCAACCAGTTGCGCCTGGGCCAGACCACGCTTGCCCTGGCCAACCCGCACCATTGCCCGAGCACCTGGCAGCACCTGTTGCAACTGTGCGAAGCGGAACTGGCCCTGCGCACCCGGGTACGCAGCCTGGGCGAGCGCATCACCCACCTGCTGGGCCCTTTGCTCAACGGTGGACGCGAACCAGACCTGGAGGAAGTGGCGCGGCACCTGCAACTACCCACCTGGACCTTGCGGCGCAAGTTGGCCGAGGAAGGTACGCGCTTTCGCAACCTGCTCAACGACACACGGCAGGACCTTGCCGAGACCTACATCCGTGACACGGAGCTGGCCTTTGGCGAAATCGCCTATCTATTGGGGTTTGCTTCGGCGGAAGCCTTCCAGCGCGCGTTCAAGCGCTGGACGGGCCTTACACCGGGAGAGTTTCGCCGCCTTCAGCGGCAGGTGGGCTAGAGCTCGGTAGCGTCATCCGCGGGCTCTGGCGTGTCCAGTTCATAAGCCTGGAATTCGAGAAGTTCTTCCTGGTAGTCGTCCATCAGCCTGCTTCCTCTTCACTCATCATTCGCGGGTCTGCCGTCAATCTAGGTCGGCCAAATGAAGGAATGGTTACATCCCCGTGACAAGTAAACGTAGCAGGCGCCCGAAACATTACCCGCGCAAGCTGTAACAGTGCATGACCACTGTCACAACGGTGCTGGCGCCTGTTCGGCGCCCGGTGCTTGCTGCACCTGGATTGGAGCAGCCTCCACCGGTGGCGCGACCGGCTGGGAGCCTTGGCTATCCACGACAGGGGTCGCCGGGGCTTCGCTGGCTGGCACCTGCGCAGCCGGCTGCGCAGGTGCTGCCGGCTCCGGTGCCGTTGCGGGCGCCAGCGCGGTCGGCGCAGGCTCCGGCAAGCCCAGCTCGGCAGCTGGTTTTTCCACCTTGGCCGGCTCGACGGCTGCCTCGGCCTTCTTCGCGGCCTTGGGTTTGGGCAAGTAGCTTTCCACCAACGCGAAGTAGCGGTCGTAGAACTGCGACGCGGTCACCGTTTCGCTGGCGACCTTGACCATCGAGTCGTCGGTGGAGCCGATCGGCATCGACACCGAGCCCAGCACACCCACACCCAGGCTGGCGGAGGTGTTGGATTTCTTCAGGGTGTAACGGTCCTGCAGGGCGTTGGCGAACATGGTCGAACGCTGCTTGTCGCCCATGTCGGGCACACAGGTGATGTTGAAGCTGATCTGCATGTGGTTTTCGGCGTTCTGCTGGAAGCTCTTGTTGCCGGCTACCTGGTTCGCATCACTGCTGGTGATGATGTAGCCCTGGCTGAGCAGTGCACGCCTGGCAGCTTCGCAGGTACTTGCCTCACTGACCGGGAAGCTGCGCGAAAAGGTGCCGGAGTCATCGAAGTTCTCATGCTCGTAGACAGCGGCTTTTTTCGAGGAGCAGCCGGAAACGCCCGCCAGCACAAGGGCCAGCCCGAGCGCGCCATAGACGGTTGATCTAGACATTGCCAATTCCGGGAAGATACGAATGGGGCGTATTGTGCATCACATCGATCACCTGCTGAAACCATTGATCGGTGAAGACTGTGTCAGTTGGGTGTATTTGATGACCCCTAGCCTTTCATGAGGCAGAAACGAAAAAAGCGACCCTAAGGTCGCTTTCTTGTTGCCTCGAGGTGTTCAAGGGACCTTGAGGCGAATATGGCGCAGCGGACGGGACTCGAACCCGCGACCCCCGGCGTGACAGGCCGGTATTCTAACCGACTGAACTACCGCTGCGTATCATCCGGGCTTGCACCCGATTGAAACTGGGATCCAGATTCTCAAGCGCACATGGCGCGAAAACCAGGAACGAAAAAAGAGCATTGCCTCTTTCCGTTTTGCTTCGAGCTGTTCTAGGGACTCGACGCGAAGATGGCGCAGCGGACGGGACTCGAACCCGCGACCCCCGGCGTGACAGGCCGGTATTCTAACCGACTGAACTACCGCTGCGTATCGTTCAGGCTTGCACCTGATTGAAACTGGGATCTGGCCTTGCGGCCTCAGACCGGTGTGAACACCCATCTGGAGAAAAAATGGCGCGGCGGACGGGACTCGAACCCGCGACCCCCGGCGTGACAGGCCGGTATTCTAACCGACTGAACTACCGCCGCGCATAGCTGGACTTGCGTCCTGTTTCTCTCTGCCAGCGTACTTTTTGCAAAGCACTCTGTACTAGAAACGTCCTCAGGAAGTGGTGGGTGATGACGGGATCGAACCGCCGACCCTCTGCTTGTAAGGCAGATGCTCTCCCGGCTGAGCTAATCACCCCCGCGATGTTGCTTGTTGCGTTTGCTTCGCTGAGGCCGCGAAATTTACGCAGGTACCGATGCTAAGTCAATACCCCCATTGAATTTTTTTTCAAAAAGGGGAAAAACAGCTTCAAGCTTGAAGCTGCAAGCGACAAGGAAAAGCTCCCGTCGCCTGCACCACCGTATTCGACCGTGGTAAAGACAAAGGGGACGTCACGGCCCCCTCTTAAAGCTTGAAGCTTGAAGCTTGCAGCTCAGGTGTAGATCATCTTGCGCGTCATGCCGCCATCGACCACGAACTCCTGGCCAGTGACGAACCCCGCCTGGCGCGACAGCAACCACGCCACCAGCGCCGCGACATCCTCCACCGTCCCTACCCTGCCTGCCGGGTGCTGGGCATGGTCGGCTTCGCTCAACGGTTCCGCTCGACGCTGCGATGGGTCACGGGCATCGATCCAGCCCGGGCTGACGGCATTGACGCGAATTTCCGGCCCCAGGCTCATGGCCAGCGCATGGGTCAACGCCATCAGGCCACCCTTGCTCGCCGCATAGGCCTCGGTATCCGGCTCGGATTGCCGGGCACGGGTGGAGGTCAGGTTGACGATGGCGCCGCCGTGGGCACGCAGGTAAGGCGCACAGTGCTTGGCCAGCAACATCGGACCATTGAGGTTGACCGCCAGCACACGGTTCCACTGGGCCAGCGACAGGCTTTCCAGTGTCTGGTTGTGCGGGTTGGCGATGGCCGCGTTGCTGACCAACGCGTCCAGCCGGCCAAATTGCCCCAGCACTTCGGAAACCCCGGCACTGACCTGGGCTTCGTCGGCCACATCCATGCAGATGAACCAGGCGTTGTCGCCCAGCGCCTTGGCGACCTTGGCGCCACGCTGGCGGTCCAGGTCGCTGAGCACCACCTGCCAGCCTTCGCAGATCAACCAGGCGGCGATGCCCAGGCCGATACCGCGGGCGGCACCGGTCACCAGGGCCACCCGACCATTGTGGTCGGGTTCGCCAGCCTTCCAGTCGATCACAGCGCCGCCAGGCCGCGCGCCAGGTCCGCTTGCAGGTCGGCCAGGTCTTCCAGGCCGACAGCGACACGGATGAGGCTGTCACGGATCCCTGCCGCTTCACGCTCCTGCGGCGTCAGGCGACCGTGGGAGGTGGTCGCGGGGTGGGCGATGGTAGTCTTGCTGTCGCCCAGGTTGGTGGTGATCGAGATGACCCGAGTGGCGTCGATGACGCGCCAGGCGCCCTCCTTGCCCCCCTTGACCTCGAAACTGACCACCGCACCGAAGCCACTCATCTGGCGCTTGGCCAGTTCGTGCTGCGGATGGCTCGGCAAGCCGGCGTAGTGAACTTTCTCCACACCGTCCTGGCGCTCCAACCACTCCGCCAGCGCCTGGGCACTCTCGCAATGCGCACGCATGCGCAACTTGAGGGTTTCCAGGCCCTTGGTGAAGACCCAGGCGTTGAACGGGCTCAGGGTCGGGCCAGCGGTGCGCAGGAAACCCACCACTTCCTTCATCTGCTCGCTGCGCCCCGCCACTACACCGCCCATGCAACGGCCCTGGCCGTCGATGAACTTGGTCGCCGAGTGGAACACGATGTCGGCACCGAGCTTTAGCGGTTGCTGCAGCGCGGGCGTGCTGAAGCAGTTGTCCACCACCAGCATGGCGCCACGGGCATGGGCGATCTCGGCCAGCGCCGGGATATCCACCAGCTCGGCCAGCGGGTTGGACGGCGACTCGACGACCAGCAGCTTGGTATTGGCCTTGATGGCCTGCTCCCAGCCGCTCAGGTCGGCCAGCGGCACATAGTCCACCTGCACGCCGAAACGCTTGAAGTACTTCTCGAACAGGCTGATGGTCGAGCCGAATACACTTTGCGAAACCAGCACATGGTCACCGGCACTGCACAGCGACATCACCACGGCGAGCAACGCCGACATGCCGGTCGAGGTGGCCACGGCCTGCTCGGCCCCTTCCATCGCAGCCAGGCGCTCTTCGAAGGCGCGCACGGTCGGGTTGGTGTAGCGCGAATAGACATTACCTGGCGTTTCGCCAGCAAAGCGCGCAGCGGCATCGGCAGCCGTGCGGAAGACATAGCTGGAGGTCAGGAACAGCGCTTCGCTGTGCTCGGCCTCCGGCGTGCGGTTCTGACCGGCGCGCACCGCCAGGGTGTCGAAACCGACACCCTCGAGGTCACTGTCCAGTCGACCGGCATCCCATTGTTCGGTCATGCCGTCGCTCCCAAATCAGTTGTTGTAGAGGTCGATGATCGCGCTGACGGCCTGGGTCTTCACCTTGGCCAGGTCGTTACGGGCCTGCTCGATGCGGTCGAGGTAGGCTTCGTCGATGTCGCCGGTGACGTACTCACCGTTGAACACCGCGCAATCGAAGTGCTCGATCTTGATCTTGCCGCCACCGACCGATTCGATCAGGTCCGGCAGGTCCTGGTAGATCAGCCAGTCGGCGCCGATCAACTCGGCCACCTGCTCGGTGGTACGGTTGTGGGCGATCAGTTCGTGAGCGCTCGGCATGTCGATGCCGTAGACGTTGGGGTAGCGCACCGCAGGGGCCGCGGAGCAGAAGTAGACGTTCTTGGCGCCGGCTTCACGGGCCATCTGGATGATCTGCTTGCAGGTGGTGCCGCGCACGATCGAGTCGTCCACCAGCATCACGTTCTTGCCGCGGAATTCCAGCTCGATGGCGTTGAGCTTCTGGCGGACCGATTTCTTGCGCGCGGCCTGGCCGGGCATGATGAAGGTACGGCCGATATAACGGTTCTTGACGAAGCCTTCGCGGAACTTGACGCCCAGGTGGTTGGCCAGTTCCAGCGCCGCGGTGCGGCTGGTGTCAGGAATCGGGATGACTACGTCGATATCGTGATCAGGGCGTTCGCGCTGGATCTTCTCGGCCAGCTTCTCGCCCATGCGCAGGCGAGCCTTGTACACCGAGACGCCGTCAATGATCGAGTCCGGGCGGGCCAGGTACACATGCTCGAAGATGCACGGCTGCAGTTTCGGGTTCTCGGCGCACTGTTTGGTGAACATCTGGCCTTCTTCGGTGATGTACACCGCTTCGCCCGGCGCCAGGTCGCGGATCAGGGTGAAGCCGAGCACGTCCAGGGCGACGCTTTCCGAGGCGATCATGTACTCGACGCCTTCGTCGGTGTGACGCTGGCCGAAAACCACCGGGCGGATGCCGTTGGGGTCGCGGAAGCCGACGATGCCGTAGCCGGTGATCATCGCGACCACGGCATAACCACCCACACAGCGGCTGTGCACGTGAGAGACCGCGGCGAACACGTCCTCTTCGGTCGGCTGCAGCTTGCCGCGCACGGCCAACTCGTGGGCGAACACGTTCAGCAGCACTTCGGAGTCGGAGTTGGTGTTGACGTGGCGCAGGTCGGACTCGTAGATCTCCTTGGCCAACTGCTCGACGTTGGTCAGGTTGCCGTTGTGCGCCAGGGTGATGCCGTAGGGCGAGTTGACGTAGAACGGCTGGGCCTCGGCCGAGGTGGAGCTGCCGGCGGTCGGGTAGCGCACGTGACCGATGCCGATGCTGCCGACCAGGCGCTGCATGTGGCGCTGCTGGAAGACGTCGCGCACCAGGCCGTTATCCTTGCGCAGGAACAACCGGCCGTCATGGCTGGTCACGATACCGGCAGCGTCCTGGCCGCGGTGCTGGAGGACCGTAAGCGCGTCATACAGCGCCTGATTGACGTTCGACTTACCGACGATACCGACGATGCCACACATGCGACGCAACCCCTACTTTGATGAAACTTGAGTGAAGAGCGCTCAGGGCTTGCTCGGCCCGAGCAGCTGCTCCTTGAACGGAAGGTCAACGGGTGCGCTGACCCCACTGGACATCCACTGGCCGCCGAACCCGAGTATGAGGTTCTTCGACCAGTCGGCTACCAATAGAAATTGTGGTATCAGGCGTGATTCCTGCCACCACGGATCCTGTTGCACCGGCCCCAGGCTGAGCAGCCCGACGGCCACCACCACCAGCAAGCCCCCGCGCGCGGCGCCAAACGCCATGCCGAGGAAGCGATCGGTGCCGGACAGCCCGGTCACGCGAATCAGCTCGCCGATGAGGAAGTTGAGCATCGCCCCGACCAGCAGCGTGGCGACGAAAAGAATGGCACAGCCGGCAATGACCCGCGCGGAAGGGGTCTGGATGTAGCTTTCCAGATACTGCGAGAGCGAGCCGCCGAACATCCAGGCCACCGCACCGGCGACAATCCAGATGAGCAGGGACAAGGCCTCCTTGACGAAGCCGCGCTTGAGACTGATCAGTGAGGAAATGGCGACGATCGCGATGATCGCCCAATCAACCCAGGTAAATGCCACGGTGCTGCCTGCCGACGTTTGAGGCGGCGCATTTTACCAGAGCGAAGGGCTTGGGGGTAAGCGGAATGTCAGGAGTTTGAAGGGCTGCAGGCTGACTCTGGGGACAGCTTTGCGGGCTTGAAAATGCAGCATTCTCTGTAGGAGCGGCTTTAGCCGCGATGCTGGCAACACGGTGCCAGGCACCCGCTTCGCGGGTGATCGCGGCTAAAGCCGCTCCTACAGGAATTCGCAAAATATCAATGGATTAAAGCGACAGTTGCTAACCGCGCTCAGGCTGGAAACGCACTACGATGCCTTTGAGGTTCTGCTGGCGATTGATTACATCGCGCAGGCGCTCGGCCTCGGCACGCTCGATCAACGGCCCCACGAATACCCGGTTCATGCCATCCGCCGAACGGATATAGGCGTTGTAACCCTGGCTGCGAAGGGTCTTCTGCAGGTTTTCGGCCCCAGCCCGATTCGACAGACTGGCCAGCTGGATCGACCAGCTCACCGGCAGACCGTTGGCATCGATCTTCGATGGCGCGGCAGGCTTGGCTACCGGTGCGACAGGCGCCACTGTCGGTGCTGGCGCCGGGCGGGGTTCAACCTTCGGCGCCGCGGGAGTCGGCACTGGCGTCTGCGGTTTAGGCTGTAGTGGCTGCACGGCGGGCGCGGGCGCGATTGGCTGGCTTGGCGCAGTCACTGGCGCCGCGGACTCATTGACCACCACGGGCGACTGCTCGCCCGGGTCCGGCAACGGTTGCGGCTCCGGCACCGCCACAGGCTCTACCTGCACCAGGGGCAGGCTTGGCATGGCTGGCGCCTCAGGCGCCTCGACACGCACCTGGCGCATCTCGTCTTCACGAGTGAACAACATCGGCAGGAAGATCACCGCCAGCGCCACCAGCACCAGCGCACCGACCATGCGCTGCTTCATCCCTTTATCCAGCACTGCCATCTACTCCATCCTCGAGGGCCTGCCGTTCGAGCCAGGCCAGGGCCTCGCCGACGCAGAAAAACGAACCGAACAGCAGGATCTGATCATCCGCCGTCGCCTGGGTGCACTGCCCCTCCAGGGCAGCATCGACGCTGGCGTAAGACTTCACTGGCGCACCGAGGTTCGTCAAGGCGTCGGCCAGCTCTGCGGCCGGACGGCTGCGGGGAGTGGCCAGCGGTGCCACCGCCCATTCATCGACCAGCCCATGCAACGGCGCAAGCACTCCGTCCAGGTCCTTGTCGGCAAGCAAGCCAAATACCGCCAGGCGTCGCCCTTTGAGCGGCTGCGCCGCCAAGCGGCGCGCCAGGTACTCGGCGGCATGCGGATTGTGACCAACATCCAGCAACAGCTCTACACGCTTGCCGGCGAAGTGCACTGCTCGCCTGTCGAGACGCCCGGTGATGCGGGTATCCAGCAACGCCTGGCGCACCCGCGCTTCGTCCCAGGGCAGATCCATGAGGAGGAAGGCCTGCAAGGCGAGCGCCGCGTTTTCCATGGGCAGGTCGAGCAGCGGCAGGTCACGCAACTCTACGGCGGAGCCGTCCAGCCTGCTGCCTCGCCATTGCCAGTGATTGTCGGTGCTGCCCAGGTCGAAATCACGCCCCCTCAGGAAGAACGGGCAAGCCAGCTCACGCACCTTGTCGAGCAAAGGTTGCGGCGGGTCGAGATCACCACACAACGCAGGCTTGCCCTGACGGAAGATACCGGCCTTTTCGAAAGCGACCGATTCACGGGTATCTCCCAAATAGTCGGCATGATCGACGCCGATACTGGTGACCAATGAAACGTCGGCATCCACCAGGTTGACCGCATCCAGGCGGCCGCCCAGGCCGACCTCGAGCACCACGGCATCCAACTCGGACTGCTTGAACAGCCAGAACGCCGCGAGGGTGCCCATCTCGAAATAGGTCAGCGAAATTTCGCCACGCGCCGCTTCGACGGCGGTGAAGGCCTCGCACAGTTGCTCATCGCTGGCCTCGACGCCATTGATGAGCACCCGCTCGTTGTAACGCAGCAGGTGCGGAGAGCTGTACACACCCACCTTGAGCCCCTGGGCGCGCAACAGCATAGCCACGAAGGCGCAGGTCGAACCCTTGCCATTGGTGCCGGTGACCGTCACCACACGAGGCGCCAGCTTGCCCAGTCCCAGGCGCGCCAGTACTTGCCGCGAGCGCTCCAGCCCCATATCGATGGCCGAAGGGTGCAGCTGTTCGAGGTAGGCGAGCCACTCGCCCAGGGAGCGCTGGTTCATCACGCGACTGCGGCGACCTCTTTGGCCTCTTCCGGAGTAGGTTGGCCAGTCATCTGTGCCAACAGGCGAGCCAGGCGCGGACGCAGTTCTTCACGGGAGATGATCAGGTCGATGGCGCCGTGCTCCAGCAGGAATTCGCTGCGCTGGAAGCCTTCCGGCAGTTTCTCGCGCACGGTCTGCTCGATCACGCGCGGGCCGGCGAAGCCGATCAGTGCCTTGGGTTCACCGACGATGACATCGCCGAGCATCGCCAGGCTGGCGGAAACACCGCCGTAGACCGGGTCGGTCAGCACCGAGATGAACGGAATGCCTTCTTCGCGCAGGCGCGCCAGCACGGCCGAGGTCTTGGCCATCTGCATCAGCGAGATCAGTGCCTCCTGCATGCGCGCACCGCCGGAGGCGGAGAAGCAGATCATCGGGCAACGGTTTTCCAGGGCGTAGTTGGCGGCGCGCACGAAGCGCTCACCGACGATGGCGCCCATGGAGCCGCCCATGAAGGAGAACTCGAAGGCGCTGACCACGACCGGCAGGCCCATCAAGTTGCCGCTCATGGAGATCAGCGCGTCTTTCTCGCCGGTCTGCTTCTGGGCGGCGGTCAGGCGGTCCTTGTACTTCTTGCCGTCACGGAACTTCAGGCGGTCGACCGGCTCCAGGTCGGCGCCCAGTTCAGCGCGGCCGTCCTTGTCGAGGAAGATGTCGATACGCGCACGTGCGCCGATGCGCATGTGGTGGTTGCACTTGGGGCAGACGTCGAGGGTCTTTTCCAGCTCCGGGCGGTACAGCACGGCTTCGCAGGACGGGCACTTGTGCCACAGGCCTTCGGGCACCGAGCTCTTCTTCACCTCGGAACGCATGATCGAAGGGATCAGTTTGTCTACCAACCAGTTGCTCATGCTTTCTCTCTCCAGTATCGGCGGGCGGCGGGCCTGGAATTACCGGCCCCACCCCTGCCCTTGAGCTCAAATTCTGCTGTGAAACGACGATGGGCCGGCCATGGATTCGCCACGCACCGCCCCATCTCCAATTTTTACGCCGATGCCTGGGCCGGCCTCATGGCCTGGCAGCATCGGGCTGCGAAAGCTATGGACGATGGCGCGCAGCCAGCCGTCACATCCGCCCTCACGCCTGCCTTACCGCACGCATGAAAGCCTCGATCTTCGCGGCGTCCTTGATGCCCTTTTGCTGCTCCACACCGCCACTGACATCCACCGCGTACGGGCGCACCTGGCGGATGGCCTCGGCGACGTTGTCAGCCGACAGCCCACCGGCAAGGATGATCGGCTTGCTCAGGCGCTGCGGAATCAATGACCAGTCGAATGACTCTCCGGTTCCTCCCGGCACGCCCGGCACATAGGCGTCCAGCAGGATGCCGCTGGCACCGGCGTAGTGCTTGCAGGCGGCCTGCAGGTCGTCACCAGGGCGCACGCGCAGGGCCTTGATCCAGGGCCGGTGATACCCTTCGCAGTCGGCCGGGGTTTCATCGCCGTGGAACTGTAGCAGGTCCAGCGGAACCACTTCGAGGATCTCGTTGAGCTCGCAACGGCTGGCATTGACAAACAAACCCACGGTGGTCACGAACGGCGGCAGTTCGGCGATGATCGCCCGCGCCTGGCGCACATCCACCGCGCGCGGGCTCTTCGCATAGAAGACGAAGCCAATGGCATCGGCACCGGCCTCGACGGCCGCCAGGGCGTCTTCTAGACGGGTAATCCCGCAGATCTTGCTGCGCACGTTGCTCATGGAGGGCGAACCTTGAGTGATCGGTGAAAGGCCCGATGTTAGCAAATGACTTTTGGCCCGTCAGTCTGCCAGGGCCTCGTAGCCGGTAAGAAAGTGTGGGCCGATGTAACGCTGCGGCAACGCGTACTCTTGAGGGTACTCCACCTGGACCAGGTACAGGCCGTACGGGTGGGCCGTCACCCCGCCTTCCCGGCGGTTTCGCCCTTCCAGGACTTCGCGCGCCCACTCCACCGGCCGCTCACCGGCACCGATGGTCATCAGCACGCCGGCGATATTACGCACCATGTGATGCAGGAACGCAGTGGCGCGCACGTCCAGCACGATCATCTGGCCGTGGCGGGTGACGCGCAGGTGGTGGATATGCTTGATCGGCGACTTGGCCTGGCACTGGCTGGCGCGGAAGGCGCTGAAGTCATGGGTGCCGAGCAAATACTGCGCAGCTTCGGCCATGCGCGCCACATCCAGTGGCCGGTGGTTCCAGGTCACCTCTTCAGCCAGATGCGCCGGGCGGATCGGATCGTTGTAGATCACATAGCGGTAGCGCCGCGCCGTGGCCTTGAAGCGGGCGTGGAAATGCGCCGGCATGGGCGCGGACCAGACCACACTGATGTCGTGGGGCAGGTTGAAGTTGGTGCCCAGGGTCCAGGCGCGCTCGTCACGCACCGCGCGAGTGTCGAAATGCACGATCTGCCCGCAACCGTGCACGCCGGCGTCGGTGCGCCCCGCGCACACCACCGTGACTGGTTCGTTGGCCACCGTCGACAGCGCCTGCTCCAGGGCCTGCTGGACACTGGGCACGCCACTGGCCTGGCGCTGCCAGCCGCGGTAGCGCGAGCCCTTGTATTCCACGCCCAGGGCGATGCGGGTGTAGCCTTCGGCCGCCGATTCGGTGGCGGCGTTGTCGATGATGTCCAAGCGCTTGAAACCTGTGGAGTAAGACAAAGTGGCGGGATTATAAAGGCAACGGCAGCCCTGGTGGGCTGCCGTTACGGGTGGAACGCGACGCCTGATCGGCCCCTTTCGCCGGTAAGCCGGCTCCTACGGGCGACGAGGCAACCGTCAGACCAGGCGCGAGAGCATCTCATTGGCTTCCTGGCGCTGACCTTCGTCGCCATCCTTGACCACCTCGTCGAGGATGTCGCGGGCACCCTGGTGGTCACCCATGTCGATATAGGCGCGGGCCAGGTCGAGCTTGGTGGCCACTTCGTCAGAGCCGGAGAAGAAGTCGAAGTCCAGGTCATCCAGCGGCTCCGGCTCCTGGGCCGCGTCCTCGGCGGTGAACTGCGGCTCCAGTGACGGCGACTCGAGGTTCTGCGACAGCTTGTCGAGCTCGGCGTTGACGTCATCCAGCTCCGAAGCGAAGTTCTTCGCCGCCGGCGAATCGTCGTCCAGGGACAGCGACAGGTCGAAGTCGTCCGGCAGTTCCAACTCGGAGATCGGGTCGAATTCTGGAATAGCGTCGAAGGCCGCCAGTTCGGCCGCCACGTCCACCGGCGCTTCCTCATTGCTGGCCGGGGTGGCAGGCTCACCGACGTCGAGGTCGAACTCGGCGAGGTCGTCGACGCTCTGCGGCTCTGGCTCCGACTGCGCCTGTGCCAGCAACGCTTCGAAATCATCGTCGGCATCGGTCTCGGCCACCGGCGCCGCTTCAGCTTCGAGCGCGGCTTCCAGCGGCGCGGTGTCGTCCAGCACCGGCAGGTCGAGTGGCTCGTCGGCCGGCAGATCGTCGCCCAGGCTCAAGTCGAAGGCGCTATCAAGGTCATCCTGTTCGGGCGCCTGGGACAGTTCGGATTCCAACTCGGGCTCGAGCGACGCAGCCGGCTCAGTCTCCGGAGCAGGCTCAACCTGCGGCTCTGGCTCGACCTGTGCCACAGGCGCTGCCGGCTCCTGGTCCTGCAGCAGTTCCTGGACATATTGCTCGTCCAGCTCCGCGGCCAGGGCTGCCGCGCCAGCGGCGCCTGCGGCCACGGCCGCTACCCCCAGCATGCCGGGGTAACGCTCCTTGAGCGAGGCGACTTCGGCCTGGCTTGCGTCGCTGGGCGCCAGCTTGCGCTCCTGATCGACGAACGCGGTCTGGTCGCCCTGGCGGGCATAGACTTCCATCAGTTTCAGGCGCAGGTCACTGCGCTGCGGCTCGGACGCCACGGCAGCCTCGAGCAGATCGGCGGCATGGTTGAGGCGACCACGGGCGATGCTTTCATCGACCTCGGCGAACAACGCAGCACGCGGATCCTGGGCGGGCTCGGCAGCGACCGCCGGCAGCGGTTTCTCCGCAGCGGTGGCGGCTGCGGCCGAGGCGGCCACGACGGCAGGCGACAGGGTTACGCTAGGGGCCGAAACGTCCAGCCCATCGAAACTGCTTGGCGGCAGATCCAGGTCCGGACCTCGCTCGCCTTCCTCGGACAACGCCCGAGCCATGCGCAGGTGCTTCTCGGCTTCCTGCTGGGCCTTGCGCTTGCGCGCCAGAAGCAGAAGCAGCAACAGCAAGACCAGGAACGCGGAACCAGCAACCAGCCCCAGCAACAGCGGGTTGCCCAGCAACTGGTCGAGCATGCCAGGCTCTTCTGCGACAGGTGCTTCGGTGGCTGGCTCTGGCGCCGGCGCGGTATCGACCGCAGCAGGTGCCGGGGCGACCACTGGTTCGGCCGGGGTCAACTGGGCGTTTACCGCCGGCTGGGCCGGGGCTGGCTCGCCAGGCAAGGCGGCGGGCGGCTCGGGCTGCGCCGCACCCTGCGCCTCGAGGCGTGCCAACTGGTCGTTCTTCAGCTGGATCAGACGCTGCAGCTTGTCCAGCTGGCTCTGCAGGTCGACCATGCGGCTCTTGAGCTCATCGTTGTCACGACGACTGGTATCCAGGCTTTCCTGGGCCACGGCCAGCTTGTCGTTGATCGCCTTGGCGTCACCGGCAGCCCCTTTGCCGCCCGGGGATACCAGACGCAGGTTGTCGCCCTGGGCAATACGCGCAGGCGCCGCGCCAGCCTCGCCACGACGGGTGGCATCCAGCTGGCGGGCACGTGGCCCAAGGCGCCGTCCTTCGCGCCAGGCAGCGTACTGCTCGGCGACTTCGCGATTGGCCTCGGGGCGTGGAATGTTCTGGATCTGCTGCTGGTCGGGCAAGCGCAGGACCTGGCCGATCTTCAGCTGGTTGATGTTGTTGCCGATGAAAGCATCGGGGTTCAACGCCTGGATTGCCAGCATGGTTTGCTGGACCGAGCCGCCATGGGTATTGCGGGCAGCGATCTGCCAGAGCGTGTCGCGGCGCTTGGTGGTGTAGCTGCCCGCGCTCACGGCCGGGTTGATGTTGGCCTGGGCCGGCTGGCTACCCTGGGCTTGCGCCTGGTCGAGCAGCACACTGTAGTCGCGCAGCAAGCGCCCCTGCGGCCACATGACCTGGACCAGGAACTTGACCACCGGCTCCGGCAGCGGCTTGCTGGAGGTGACCCGCAGCACGCTCTTGCCATTTGGCGTGAGCACCGGCGTGAAGGTGAGGTCTTCGAGGTAGGCCGGCAGCGGCACCCCGGCCTTGGCGAAGTCTTCCGGCGAGGCCAGGCTGGGCGCCATTTCCGCGGCGGTAAGGTCGCGCACATCGAGCAGTTCGATCTCGGCATCCAGCGGCTGGTTCTGCGCCGACTTGAGGGTCAGCTCCCCCAACCCCAGGGCATTCGCCACGCCGGACGACAGCGCCGAGGCTGCCGCGATGGCCAGAACCAGTTTGCGAATTCGAAGCATGAACTCTTCCCTTGTATGAACGGTCCCGAAAACCCAGTCGCGGTGTAGGACAAAATTGCTCGCAGTATCTTTTACACCATGTGTTTAATCAACAATTGCGCCACCTGCACGGCGTTCAGCGCCGCACCCTTGCGCACATTGTCGGTGGTCAGCCAGAGGTTGAGCTGCTCAGCCTCGTCGACGCCACGGCGTACACGACCAACATAGACCACGTCCTGGCCCACTGCGTCACCCACCGGGGTCGGATAATCGCCTGGCTCGACCAGTTCGAGGCCATCGGCCGTCTCCAGCGCCGCGTTGACCGCGTCCAGATCGACCGGACGGAGGCTCTGCACCGCCACACTGAAGCTATCGCCGAAAAACACCGGGACTTGAATGCAGGTCACGGAAATCTTCAATTGCGGCATGTCCAGCAGTTGGCGCAGCTCCGTGACCAGGCGTCGCTCGACTGTCGTATGACCCTGCTCGTCGGGCGCGCCCACTTGGGGCAACACATTGAAGGCCACCTGACGATCAAAGAAACGTGGCTCCAATGGCCGCGCGTTAAGCAGCTCGGCAGTCTGGCGCGCCAGTTCGCTGACCGCCTCCCGGCCCTGCGCCGACACGGCCAGGCAGGCATTGACCTGTACCCGCTCGATATCCAGCAACGCCTTCAGCGGTGCCAACGCCACGGCCAGGGCCACGGCACCCGAGCTGGGGCTGGTGATCAGCGCTGGCATCGCCAGGTCCGCCACCCGCTCGCCATTCGCTTCGGGAACCACGGCCTGAGCGCCATCCAAGGCACCCGACAGATCGATGACAGTGCAGCCAGCTGCTTGTGCCTTGGGCGCGAAGCTACGGCTGACGGCTGGGCTGGCGGCGAAGAACACCAGCTTTACCTGGGTGAAATCGAAACTGTCCACTTCGCGCACACGCAGTTTCTTGCCGGCGAACATGACACTGCTGCCGGCTGACTCCATGCTGGCCAGCAGGTGCAGGGTCGCCACCGGGAACGCCAGCTCCTCGAGGATCTGCACGAGGGATTCACCGACAGTGCCGGTGGCGCCGACGACGGCGATATCAAGGGAGGTGGTCATGGCTTCGGTTCCTTCTGCGGGTACGGCGGGGGCGGCACTTTACTTGGATTGTAGGGCGCTGGGTACCCGGCAGAGGTTTCTGGTGAGGCGCGGAGCTTTCAAGGTGTTCGCCGGGAGAGTAGCAGCGCTCTTGAGATCGAGCGCCGCCCGCGCGGCACATCGCGGATGAATCCGCTCCTACATTCGTTGCAACGTGTCGCACCTGTGAGGCCATGGCTGCCTGCCTGGGTTTGCGCCAAAAATGCCGCGTCGGGCCCGCCCAGGCATAACTGGCCCGAAACAAACCTGTAGGAGCAGATTCATCCGCGATGCGCCGCGCGGGTGGCGCTCGATCTCATAGGCACTGGACCTGTAACGTCGAACACCTTGAAAAGCCAGACACCCAGGCAAAAAAAAGCCCGCCAGTGTGAGAGCGGGCAAGGACCTACGAAGATTCTTCTAGCGACCAACTAGCTTCCACGGTAGGTCGAGTAACTGTACGGCGAGATCAGCAGCGGCACGTGGTAATGCTCCTGGTTCTGGTCAATACCAAAACGCAGCACGACGACGTCGAGGAACGCGGCATCCGGCAGCTTCACACCGCGGGCACGGTAGTAGTCCCCCGCGCTGAACTGCAGCTGGTATACACCGGTACGATAATCGTCACCCTGCAACAGTGGCGCGTCGACGCGGCCATCACTGTTGGTCAGGGCAGTGTTCACCAGCTCCAGCTGCTGGCCTTCGACGCGGTACAGCTCGACCTTGATCGAGCTGCCCGGGCAGCCGTGAGCGGCATCCAGTACGTGTGTGGTCAAACGTCCCATTTGTAATCGCCTCTTGTCGTATGCGTGGGCAAAAAATACACGGCACTTACCGGGCGGCAAGGCCAACGGCGTGCGGGAATGGCGCCATTAAGACAGTTTAGCGATAAATTGTACACAATTTTTTCAGCCATCCCGCCTGAGCGCCCGCCTGCCTCCGCTCACCCTCCTATATAAAGCCCACCAGTCTTGAACTCAGGCAGGGTAACGACACCCCTGTCATTAACTGACCAATCGGGCAAGTTTCTTGCAAGCCATTCCAAGGCGACAAATGGGAAGAAATGCAGAAAAACAGGCTTACAAAAGAGTTGAGAAGTTGTATACAATCAGCCCATCCAGTGGTGCGACATCCCGACGCGGCCCCGCCCACCACTCGCATTAACGTACAAGAAGGAAGACTGCAGTGAGCGCTGACTACCCTCGCGACCTGATCGGTTACGGCAACAACCCACCTCATCCGCAATGGCCGGGGAATGCCCGCATTGCGCTGTCCTTCGTGCTCAACTACGAGGAAGGTGGCGAGCGCAACATCCTGCACGGCGACAAGGAATCCGAAGCCTTCCTCTCCGAAATGGTCGCCGCCCAGCCGCTCCAGGGCCAGCGCAACATGAGCATGGAGTCGCTCTACGAGTACGGCAGCCGCGCCGGCGTCTGGCGCCTGCTCAAGCTGTTCAAGGACAGCGGCGTGCCGCTGACCATCTTCGCCGTGGCCATGGCCGCCCAGCGCCACCCCGACGTGATCCGTGCCATGGCCCAGGCCGGCCACGAGATCTGCAGCCACGGCTACCGCTGGATCGACTACCAGAACATGGACGAGGCGCAGGAGCGCGAGCACATGCTCGAGGCCATCCGCATCCTCACCGAGATCACCGGCGAGCGCCCAGTGGGCTGGTACACCGGCCGCACCGGCCCGAACACCCGGCGCCTGGTGATGGAGGAAGGCGGCTTCCTCTACGACAGCGACACCTACGACGACGACCTGCCCTACTGGGAACCCAACAACCCGACCGACAAGCCGCACCTGGTGATCCCCTACACCCTGGACACCAACGACATGCGCTTCACCCAGGTCCAGGGCTTCAACTGCGGCGAGCAGTTCTACCAATACCTCAAAGACGCCTTCGACGTGCTCTACGCCGAAGGTGCCGACGCCCCGAAAATGCTGTCGATCGGCCTGCACTGCCGCCTGGTCGGCCGCCCGGCGCGCCTGGCCGCGCTCAAGCGCTTCGTCGACTATGCCAAGAGCCACGAGCAGGTCTGGTTCGCCCGTCGCGTGGATATCGCCCGCCACTGGCACGCCACTCACCCGTACAAGAAAGAGAACGCCTGATGACCGCCTTCAACACCCTCAAGCCCTCCACCCTGGACCGCGCCGCCTTCGTCGAGGCCTTCGCCGACATCTACGAGCACTCGCCGTGGGTCGCCGAAAAAGCCTATGACCTGGGGCAACTGGCCGAGCTGGACGAGATCGAGGCGCTGCACCAGCGCATGAGCGACATCCTGCTCAGCGCCAACCAGGCGGATCAGTTGGCACTGATCAACGCCCACCCGGACCTCGCCGGCAAGGCCGCCATCCAGGGCGAGCTGACCGAGTCGAGCACCAACGAGCAAGCCGGCGCCGGCATCCACCAGTGCACCGCCGAAGAATTCGCCCGCTTCACCGAACTGAACGATGCCTACAAGGCCAAGTTCCAGTTCCCGTTCATCATGGCGGTCAAGGGTAGCAACCGGCACCAGATCCTCGCCGCCTTCGAAAAACGCATCCACAACGACAAGGATGCCGAATTCAAGGAAGCCCTGGCGCAGATCAACCTGATCGCCCTGTTCCGCCTGCTGCAGCTTTGAGGGCGGTCGCCCGGCCTGGCCCGAGTGCGTGACACCCAGGGCCTGCCGAGGCAAGACAGCCCACCCTATTTCAAGAACAACGAACATAGAAGAGATAACCGCATGCGCACCCTGATGATCGAGCCCCTGACCAAAGAAGCCTTCGCCCCGTTCGGTGATGTGATCGAAACCGATGGCAGCGACCACTTCATGATCAACAACGGCTCGACCATGCGCTTCCACAAGCTCGCCACGGTCGAGACCGCCGAGCCCGAAGACAAGGCGATCATCAGCATCTTCCGCGCCGACGCGCTGGAGATGCCGCTGACCGTGCGCATGCTGGAACGCCATCCGCTGGGCAGCCAGGCTTTCATCCCGCTGCTCGGCAACCCCTTTCTGATCGTGGTCGCGCCGGTTGGCGATGCACCTGTATCAGGCTTGGTCCGTGCCTTCCGCAGTAATGGCAGGCAGGGCGTCAATTACCATCGCGGCGTCTGGCACCACCCGGTGCTGACGATCGAAAAGCGGGATGATTTCCTGGTGGTTGATCGCAGTGGCTCCGGCAACAACTGCGATGAGCATTACTTCCCCGAGGAACAGATGTTGATCCTCAATCCCCACCAATAAGAAAGGGTCGGTCATCGATGGGGTGACCGGCGAGAGGTAAATACTGTGGAAGCACACCTTCACGAATGGCTGAACCTGAGCATTCGCTGGGTTCACATGATCACCGGCGTCGCCTGGATCGGTGCATCGTTCTATTTCGTCTGGCTGGAGAACCACCTGAACCGAAGCAACCCGCGCGATGGGTTGTCGGGTGACCTTTGGGCAATCCACGGTGGCGGTATCTACCACCTGGAGAAATACAAGCTGGCGCCCCCGAAAATGCCCGAGAACCTGCACTGGTTCAAATGGGAAGCCTACTTCACCTGGATGTCCGGGATAGCGCTGCTGTGCGTGGTGTTCTACTGGAACCCGGCCCTGTACCTGCTGGCACCCGGCAGCACCCTGAGCGGTGCCGAAGGCGTGGCCATCGGTATCGGTTCGCTGATCGCCGGCTGGTTCGTCTACGACTTCCTCTGCGACTCGCCCCTGGGCAAGAAACCGGCCCTGCTGGGTGGCGTGCTGTTCGTGCTGATCATTGCCGCTTGCTGGGGTTTCAGCCTGGTGTTCAGCGGCCGCGGCGCGTACCTGCACACCGGCGCGATCATCGGCACCATCATGGTCGGCAACGTGTTCCGCATCATCATGCCGGCGCAGCGCCAGCTGGTGGCGGCCATCGAGAACAACCAGACCCCGGACCCGGTACTGCCGGCCAAGGGCCTGCTGCGTTCGCGCCACAACAACTACTTCACCCTGCCGGTGCTGTTCATCATGATCAGCAACCACTTCCCGAGCACTTACGGCAGCCAGTACAACTGGCTGATCCTGGCCGGGATCGCAGTGGCCGCGGTATTGATCCGTCACTACTTCAACACCCGCCACGACAGCAACAAGTACGCCTGGACCCTGCCTGTCGGCGCCCTGGCGATGATCTGCCTGGCCTACGTGACCGGCCCGAAACCACTGCCGACCGCCCCTGAGCAGGCCGCCGCGAAGGTTGAGTACCAGCCGCTGCCGGCTACCGCCGTGGGTGGCAAGACCGCCGCCGAACTGCGCGCCGAGGAAGCCGCCAAGCCTGCCGAGGCACCTGCCGCGCAACCGGCCCAGGCCACGGCCCAAGCGGCCACCGGCAGCTTCGAAAAGATCCACGGCGTGATCCAGGAACGCTGCACCGTGTGCCACTCGGCCAAGCCGACCAGCCCGCTGTTCAGCGCCGCCCCGGCCGGCGTGATGTTCGACACCCCGCAGCAGATCCAGGCCCAGGCCGCGCGCATCCAGGCGCAGGCCGTCGCCAGCCAGATCATGCCGCTGGGCAACATCACCCAGATGACCGTTGAAGAGCGCAAGCTGGTCGGCGACTGGATCGCCGCTGGCGCGCGGGTCAACTAACAAGCAGCTGCAAGCTGCAAGCTGTATGTAGTCAGGCAACAAGCAAGCATCGAGCCTCAGGCTTCGAGCGGATACCACAAGCTTCTACTTGAAGCTTGCCGCTTGAAGCTTGTGGCTTGGATCCGAGAATAAAAACAAAACTCGAGGTGCTGCATGTCCGAGTCACGCAAGGCGTACATCCCCGTTGCGCCCCCGCGACAGCCCCTGCCCTTGTTCCAGCTGATCCTGGTGGGTCTGCAACACGTTCTGCTGATGTACGGTGGCGCCATCGCGGTGCCCCTGATCATCGGCCAGGCGGCGGGCCTGTCCCGCGAAGAAGTCGCCTTCCTGATCAACGCCGACCTGCTGGTCGCTGGCGTTGCCACCATCATCCAATCCTTCGGTATCGGCCCCGTGGGCATCCGCATGCCGGTCATGATGGGCGCCAGTTTCGCGGCGGTCGGCAGCATGGTGGCCATGGCCGGCATGCCAGGTGTCGGTTTGCAGGGGATCTTCGGTGCGACCATCGCGGCCGGGTTCTTCGGCATGCTGATCGCGCCGTTCATGTCCAAGGTCGTGCGTTTCTTCCCGCCGCTGGTGACCGGCACGGTCATCACCTCCATTGGCTTGTCGCTGTTCCCGGTGGCGGTCAACTGGGCCGGTGGCGGCCATGAGGCGCAAGCCTTCGGCGCGCCGATCTACCTGATGGTGGCCGGCCTGGTGCTGGCGGTGATCCTGCTGATCAACCGTTTCATGCGCGGTTTCTGGGTCAATGTGTCGGTGCTGGTGGGCATGGGCCTGGGCTATGTGCTCGCCGGTTCCATCGGCATGGTCGACCTGTCGGGCCTGAGCGAGGCGCCGTGGCTGCAGGTGGTCACCCCCCTGCACTTTGGGATGCCAACCTTCAGCCTGGCGCCGATCCTGTCGATGTGCCTGGTGGTGGTGATCATCTTCGTCGAGTCCACCGGCATGTTCCTTGCCCTGGGCAAGGTCACCGACCGTGAAGTCACGCCAGGGATGCTGCGCCGCGGCCTGCTGTGCGACGCCGGCGCGTCGTTCATCGCCGGTTTCTTCAACACCTTCACCCACTCCTCGTTCGCCCAGAACATCGGCCTGGTGCAGATGACCGGGGTGCGCTGCCGCTACGTCACGGTGATGGCCGGCGCCCTGCTGATCCTGCTCAGCCTGCTGCCCAAGGCGGCCTTCCTGATCGCCTCGATCCCACCTGCGGTACTGGGCGGCGCGTCCATCGCCATGTTCGGCATGGTCACTGCCACCGGGATCAAGATCCTCCAGGAAGCGGACATCTCCGATCGGCGCAACCAACTGCTGGTCGCGGTCAGCGTCGGCTTCGGCCTGATCCCCGTGGTCCGTCCGGAGTTCTTCGCGCAGATGCCGCAGTGGATGGAACCCATCACCCACAGTGGCATCGCCATGGCCACCCTCAGCGCCCTGGTGCTGAACCTGCTGTTCAACATCCTCGGTGGCGCCGAGCGCGCCGCGCATAACGAGGCCTGTCACCCGCATTGAGTGACCGGGGCGGCATTAGCGTGCCGCCCCACTTCAGACACGTTGCAACCGCTGGACCGTCGGCCCGCCGGAATGGGCCGCCCGGGGCGCCTGCGCGCCGAAAAAGCCCCAAACAAAAACAATAAGTCCGGGAACCACAACATGAAGCGCATCACCACGTCCGTTCTGCTGGGCAGCAGCCTGCTGGCCACCCTCCCTTCCCACGCCGGCGAATGGCTGCAATGGCACGGCGAAAGCCTGACCTACCTGTACGGCAAGGATTTCAAGATCAACCCCGACATCCAGCAGACCGTCACCTTCGAGCACGCCAACAAGTGGAAGTACGGCGACACCTTCCTGTTCGTCGACAAGATCTTCTACAACGGCAAGGCTGACCCCGGCAAAGGCGTCACCACCTACTACGGCGAGTTCAGCCCGCGCCTGTCGTTCGGCAAGATCTTCGAGCGCAAGCTGGCCTTCGGCCCGGTCAAGGACGTGCTGCTGGCCATGACCTACGAACGTGGCGAAGGCGACAACGAGGCCTACCTGATCGGCCCCGGCTTCGACCTGGACATCCCCGGTTTCAACTATTTCACCCTGAACTTCTATGTGCGCAACACCGAGGGCAGCCGCCCGGGCGACAACGTCTGGCAGATCACCCCCGGCTGGTCGTACACCATCCCAGTGGGCCGGTCGGACATCCTGATCGACGGCTACATGGACTGGGTGACCGACAACGACCAGACCCGTCGCGGCACCTACCACGCCAACCTGCACTTCAACCCACAGGTCAAGTACGACCTGGGCAAGGCCCTGAACCTGGGCGCCAAGCAACTCTACGTGGGCTTCGAGTACAGCTACTGGAAGGACAAGTACGGCATCGACAGCCGGGGCAACCTGGACAGCAATCAGAGCGTCGCCAGTGCACTGGTCAAAGTGCATTTCTGATAACCTGACCGAACGCCCAACTTTGCAGCACCGTGCTCCAGGACGGAGCACTTGAGGTACGGCGCGCAAGCCAGTAATCTGCGCGCCCCCTCGATCAGGGCAGGACGGATTCTGCCTGCGTTTACTGACCGCTCAGTCAATGAATTCGGGCGGTTGGCCAACGTGTTGCCAGCCTGAGACACCCTTTTCATCCGTTCAGAAAGACGTCGAGCAGGATGGTTGTGCCCAACGCGGAAAAGTTGGCGCAGCTCTTGCCAAACAGCTGTGGCCAATCGAAAAAAGCTGACCCAAAAGACAAGAACAGCGCCCGAGCGCTGACAACAGATCCAAATCAAGGGAGCGACACACGCAATGCGTACCATCAATAGCCTGATCCTCGCCGGTGGCCTGCTGGCCTGCGGCGCCAGCCAAGCCGGTGACCTGCTGCAATGGCAGAACAACAGCCTGACCTACCTGTGGGGCAAGAACTTCAAGGTCAACCCCGAGACCCAGCAGACCTTCACCTTCGAGCACGCCGATGCGTGGAAGTACGGCGACAACTTCATCTTCGTCGACAAGATCTTCTACCAAGGCAAGAAGGACGCCAACAACGGCCCCAACACCTACTACGGCGAGATCAGCCCGCGCCTGTCGTTCGGCAAGATCTTCGACCAGAAGCTCGAGTTCGGCCCGGTGAAGGACGTTTTGCTGGCGATGACCTACGAGTTCGGCGAGGGTGACACCGAGTCCTACCTGATCGGCCCTGGCTTCGACCTGGCCATCCCGGGCTTCGACTACTTCCAGCTGAACTTCTACCAGCGCACCACCGACGGCAGCCGCCCAGGTGACAATGTCTGGCAGATCACCCCGGCCTGGTCCTACACCATTCCCGTGGGTTCATCCGACGTGCTGATCGACGGCTTCATGGACTGGGTGGTGGACAACGACGAGAACCGCCGTGGCACCTACCAGGCCAACCTGCACTTCAACCCACAGATCAAGTACGACCTGGGCAAGGCCTTGCACCTGGGTGAGAAGCAGCTGTACGTGGGTATCGAGTACGACTACTGGAAGAACAAGTACGGCATCAAGGACAGCGATGGTTTCACCACCGACCAGAACACCGCGAGCTTGCTGGTCAAAGTTCACTTCTGATCGTGAAACGAAACAGCGCCTTTCGAAAAGGCGCTGTTTCTTTCAAAATTGTAAGAATCAACCTACAACTAAATAGGAAACTTCCTACTTAGCGTAGAACTTGTCTTCCAGATCAACAGCAACGCACCGGGCAACAACCCGCCCAACACCATCAACAGCATCTCCACCTGATGGTGTTCCAGCACTCGCCAGATATCGAGCATCAGCATCACTGCCTTGATCGCCACGGCTACCCCGAACATCGCGCAGCACTTGAACAAGCCCGTGACAGTCGTGTCGCGAAGCAGAAACCGCATGCCCAGCAGCCCCCAGGCCAGCGCCGTGAGCAGATACAACGCAAGATGATAAACGTCGTAGGTCAGAACTTGACCGAACATGATGACCTCCCCGATACGGATCACATTTAAAAAGCCCGCACCATTAAAGTCGATATCCCTGCACAACCTGCATATTTTTGACATTTTTTTTGCAACTGGCCGGTTAGTCTGCTTGTCTTCCTGCACCCCATATGGACATAGGCCAACTTCATGCGTACCCCGCTCGCCGCGCCCTGGCGTTTCCTGCTGTTACTCTGCTCGACCTGGTTCGGCATCTTTCTGTTGACCCGTGTGGTCCTGCTGGCAGCCCATGCCGATGAGTTCAGCGGCAGCTATCTGTCGGTGTTCATCAGCGGCGCGCTGTATGACCTGAGCTTCCTGATCTATGCCGCGCTCCCGCTGGCGCTGTACCTGGCACTGTGCCCGACATCCCTGTGGCGCACCCGCGCCCACCGCTGGCTGCTACAAGGCGCACTGGCGGCAAGCCTGTTCCTCATGCTGTTCGTCGCGGTGGCCGAGTGGCTGTTCTGGGACGAGTTCGGCGTGCGTTTCAACTTCATCGCCGTGGACTACCTGGTGTACTCCAAGGAAGTCCTGGACAACATTCGCGAGTCCTACCCCCTGCCCACGCTGCTGGGCAGCCTGGCAGTGGTGGCACTGCTGCTCACCCTGCTGCTGCGCAGGCCACTGACCCGTGCCCTCGCAGCTCCGGCGATCACCGGCCGCCAGCGCCTGGCAGGTCTCTGCGTGCTGGCGGGTCTGGGCGTTATGGCAGTGCTGGTGATCGACCAGCAGTTCCCCCGCGGCCAGGGTGGCAACGCCTACCAGCGCGAACTGGCCAGCAACGGCCCTTACCAGTTCTTCGCCGCCTTCCGTAACAACGAACTGGATTACACCCAGTTCTACGCCAGCCTTGGCGCGGACGCGGTGGGTACACAGATGCATCAGGAGCTGGCCGCCGCCAACGCCCGCTTCGAGGCCCGCGAGGCCCAGGACATACGCCGCCACATCAGCGCCAGCGGTGAACTGCGCAAGCCAAACATCATCCTGGTCACCATCGAGAGCTTCAGCGCCAAGTACATGGGCAGCAACGGCCACCCGGAAAACCTCACGCCCAACCTCGATGCACTGCGCACCCAAAGCCTGTACTTCAGCAACTTCTACGCCACCGGCACCCGTACCGACCGCGGCCTGGAAGCCATCACCCTGTCGATCCCGCCCACCCCCGGGCGCTCGATCGTCAAGCGCATCGGCCGAGAAAGCGGCTATGCCAGCCTGGGCCAACAGTTGACGGCGGTCGGCTATGACGCGGTGTACGTCTATGGCGGGCGCGGCTACTTCGACAACATGAACGCCTTCTTCAGCGGCAACGGCTACCGCATCGTCGACCAGAGCAGCGTCGACGAGAGCGAGATCAGCTTCAAGAATGCCTGGGGCATGGCCGACGAGGATTTGTATCGCCAGGCGATCAAGCTGGCCGATACCGACCACGCCGCGCAGAAGCCGTTCTTCCTGCAGCTGATGACCACCTCCAACCACCGCCCGTACACCTACCCCGACGGTCGCATCGACATCCCTTCGGGCGACGGGCGCGAGGGCGCGGTGAAGTACACCGACTACGCGATCGCCCAGTTCCTGCGCCAGGCCAAGGAAAAGCCCTGGTTCGACAACACCCTGTTCGTGTTTGTCGCCGACCACACCGCAGGCAGCGCCGGCAAGGAAGACCTGCCGGTCAACAACTACCAGATTCCGCTGTGGATCTACGCACCGAAAATGATCGCGCCGCAGGAAAATCCAAAGCTGGCCAGCCAGATCGACCTGGCCCCCACCCTGCTCGGCCTGCTCAACCTGAGCTACACCTCGACGTTCTTCGGTCGCGACCTGCTGCGTGACGACGTGTTGCCACCACGGGTGTTGATCGGCAACTACCAGCACCTGGGGTTGTTCGACGGCAAGGACCTGGCGATCCTCAGCCCACGTGGTGGCCTGCGCGTGCATGAAGATGCGCTGGGCAACAGCCGCGAGACGAACGTGGGTGAGGACAACCCGCTGGTACGCCGGGCGATCGCCTATTACCAGAGCGCCGCCTACGGGTTCAGCCAAGGGTTGCTGGCGTGGAAGCCAGAAGAGAAAGGTGTCGCTGTCAGCCGTTGAGGCCTTGATTCAAGGGCGCTTCGCCGGCAAGCCGGCTCCTACAAGGATCACGCAACACCTGTAGGAGCCGGCTTGCCGGCGAACTGCCCCACCAGCCTCAGCGGGCAGGTCGCACGAACCGCCACAGCTTGCCCAGCACCGCGACCACGGCCAGCACAACGGCGCCGGCCACCACACCGGCAACACCGTTGAGCGCGGCCCCGGTCAGCGCCCCGCCCCGCCCATCGGCAAACGCTTCGATGGCATGGTGCAACGGCGCGATGCCGTGCACCAGGATGCCGCCACCGACCAGGAACATGGCGGCGGTACCGACCACCGACAGCCCCTTCATCATGTACGGTGCGGCGCGCAGGATGCCGCCACCGATGGCGCGGGCCAGGCCCGAGGATTTCTGGGTCATCCACAACCCCAGGTCGTCGAGCTTGACGATACCGCCCACCAAGCCATAGACACCAATGGTCATGACCACGGCGATGCCCGACAGCACGACGATCTGCTGGCTCAACGGCGCGTCGGCCACGATACCCAGGGTAATGGCGATGATCTCGGCGGACAGGATGAAGTCGGTGCGCACCGCGCCCTTGATCTTGCTCTTCTCATAGGCCACCAGGTCGACATTGGCGTCGGCCAGGGCCTCCTTGCGCGCCTCGTGCTGCGCCTCGTCCTCTTCCTTGCTGTGCAGGAACTTGTGCGCCAGCTTCTCGAAACCTTCGAAGCACAGGTAGGCGCCACCGACCATCAGCAAGGGAATGACCGCCCAAGGGATGAAGGCGCTGATCAGCAGCGCGGCCGGCACCAGGATCGCCTTGTTCACCAGCGAGCCCTTGGCCACCGCCCAGACCACCGGGATTTCCCGGTCGGCGCGCACGCCGGTGACCTGCTGGGCATTGAGCGCCAGGTCGTCGCCCAGCACTCCCGCGGTCTTCTTTGCCGCGACCTTGGTCATTACCGAGACATCGTCCAGTACCGTGGCGATATCGTCGATCAGTACCAGTAGACTGCTTCCTGCCATGTTTGCCTGTATCCAGTGGGGTGAAAGGCCCGGATTCTAGCGCAAAGTCGCTGCCTTGAGCGCCTGTCCGGGGCGGTGCTACCATGCGCGATCCCTCTTGGAGGGGGGCCAGACACGAGGAAGATCCCCGACAATGAGCACCATTCGCGAGCGCAACAAGGAACTGATCCTGCGCGCGGCCAGTGAAGAATTCGCCGACAAGGGCTTCGCCGCCACCAAGACCAGCGATATCGCGGCCAAGGCCGGCCTGCCCAAACCCAACGTGTACTACTACTTCAAGTCGAAGGAAAACCTCTACCGCGAGGTGCTCGAGAGCATCATCGCGCCGATCATGCAGGCCTCGACGCCGTTCAACGCCGACGGTGATCCGAAAGAAGTGCTGAGTTCGTACATCCGCTCGAAGATCCGCATCTCCCGCGACCTGCCCCATGCCTCGAAAGTGTTCGCCAGCGAGATCATGCACGGCGCGCCACACCTCTCGCCCAGCCAGGTCGAGCAGCTCAACGAGCAGGCCCGGCACAACATCGAGTGCATCCAGCGCTGGATCGAGCGCGGGCAGATCGCCAATGTCGACCCGCATCACCTGATGTTCAGCATCTGGGCGGCGACGCAAACATATGCAGATTTCGACTGGCAGATTGCCGTGGTGACCGGCAAGGCGAAGCTGGCCGACAGTGACTACGACGCGGCGGCGGAGACCATTATTCGCCTGGTGTTGAAAGGCTGCGAGCCCGAGGCGGCCTGACCTGGCCAGTTCGCCGGCAAGCCGGCTCCTACTGTAGGAGCCGGCTTGCCGGCGATGGGCCGCATCGCGGCCCCAATAGATCGAACCTTAAGCCGCCACCCCCGCATCCGCCGTCAGCCCCACTTCCTCGATCGCATTGATCGCGCACTGCTCGTCGATATCCGACGTATCCCCGCTGATCCCCACCGCCCCCAGCACCTTGCCATCCTGGTCACGAATCAGCACCCCGCCCGGCACCGGCACCACCGGTCGTTCGCCCAACCCGTTCAGCGCGGCGTAGAAAGCCGGCCGCTGCTGCGAGTCCAGCGCCAACAGGCGCGAGCCCTTGCCCAGGGCCACCGCGCCCCAGGCCTTGCCGATGGCGACTTCCGGCCTCAGCAGGCTGGCGCCGTCCTCCCGTTGCAACGCCAGCAGGTGCCCGCCGGCGTCCAGCACCGCCACCGTCAACGGCGCGGCGTTGATCTTGCGGCCTGCGGCCAGCGCGGCATTCACCACGCCAACGGCGACTTTCAGGGTCAATGCGTTCATGAAAAGGTCCTCTTCTTGTTGTGAGAGCCCGGAGGGCAGTTGAAAACCGATAGACAGCATAGAACACAACAAAGGCACTATTTGTATACAATTTTCTGATTCAATCGTGGCAACTGCGACGAAATGCCGCCTTTCCTGGGCATGACCAGTTAGTCAAACCCGCCGACGAAAATGGATTGACCTTTTGCGTCGAGCATGAATACACTCTGCCGCAACGCAAGTTGTATACAATTACAAAATCGATGAGGCACAACCCATGAGCAAAATGAGAGCAATCGATGCAGCCGTTCTGGTCATGCGCCGTGAAGGTGTAGATACCGCGTTCGGCATTCCAGGGGCTGCCATCAACCCGCTGTACTCGGCCCTGAAGAAAGTCGGTGGCATCGATCACGTCCTCGCTCGCCACGTCGAAGGTGCCTCGCACATGGCCGAGGGCTACACCCGCGCCAACCCGGGCAACATCGGTGTGTGCATCGGCACCTCCGGCCCTGCCGGCACCGACATGGTCACCGGCCTCTACAGCGCCTCCGCCGACTCCATCCCGATCCTCTGCATCACCGGCCAGGCGCCGCGTGCGCGCCTGCACAAGGAAGACTTCCAGGCCGTCGACATCACCAACATTGTCAAACCGGTCACCAAGTGGGCGACCACCGTCCTGGAACCAGGCCAGGTGCCCTACGCCTTCCAGAAGGCTTTCTATGAAATGCGCACCGGCCGCCCAGGCCCCGTGCTGATCGACCTGCCGTTCGACGTGCAGATGGCCGAAATCGAATTCGACATCGACGCCTACGAGCCATTGCCGGTGCACAAGCCGTCCGCCACCCGCGTACAAGCCGAAAAAGCCCTGGCCCTGCTCAATGACGCCGAACGTCCACTGCTGGTGGCCGGTGGCGGCATCATCAACGCCGACGCCAGCGACAAGCTGGTCGAGTTCGCCGAGCTGACCGGCGTGCCGGTGATCCCGACCCTGATGGGCTGGGGCACCATCCCGGACGATCACGAACTGATGGTCGGCATGGTCGGCCTGCAGACCTCGCACCGCTACGGCAACGCCACCCTGCTCAAGTCCGACCTGGTGTTCGGTATCGGCAACCGTTGGGCCAACCGCCACACCGGTTCCGTCGACGTCTACACCGAAGGCCGCAAGTTCGTGCACGTGGACATCGAACCGACCCAGATCGGCCGCGTGTTCACCCCCGACCTGGGTATCGTTTCCGATGCCGGCAAGGCGCTGGACGTGTTCCTCGAAGTCGCCCGCGAGTGGAAAGCCGCCGGCAAGCTCAAGTGCCGCAAGGCCTGGCTGGAAGACTGCCAGCAGCGCAAGGCCACCCTGCAGCGCAAGACCCACTTCGACAACGTGCCGGTCAAGCCGCAGCGCGTGTACGAAGAGATGAACCAGGTATTCGGCAAGGACACCTGCTACGTCAGCACCATCGGCCTGTCGCAGATCGCCGGCGCGCAGTTCCTGCATGTGTACAAGCCACGCCACTGGATCAACTGCGGCCAGGCCGGCCCGCTGGGCTGGACCATCCCGGCCGCGCTGGGTGTGGTCAAGGCCGATCCGAAGCGCAAGGTGGTTGCGCTGTCCGGTGACTACGACTTCCAGTTCATGATCGAAGAGTTGGCAGTGGGCGCGCAGTTCAACCTGCCGTATGTCCACGTGCTGGTGAACAACGCCTACCTGGGCCTGATCCGCCAGGCGCAGCGTGGCTTCGACATGGATTACTGTGTACAACTGGCCTTCGAGAACATCAATTCCACCGACGCCGCCACCTACGGTGTCGACCACGTCGCCGTGGTCGAGGGCCTGGGCTGCAAAGCCATCCGCGTGTTCGAACCGGCCGACATCGCCCCTGCCCTGCTCAAGGCGCAGAAAATGGCCGAAGAGTTCCGCGTACCAGTGGTGGTCGAAGTGATTCTCGAGCGCGTGACCAACATTTCCATGGGCACCGAGATCAACGCGGTCAACGAGTTCGAAGACCTCGCCCTGGTGGGTAACGACGCGCCAACCGCCATCTCGCTGCTGGACTGATCGCCTGACGCCCCCGCGCCTCGCGCGGGGGGTTTCAACGCAAGGAGACGACTTATGCCTCGCTTCGCCGCCAACCTGTCCATGCTGTTCACCGAACAGGACTTCCTGGCCCGCTTCAAGGCCGCCGCCGACGCTGGCTTCAGCGGTGTCGAATACCTCTTCCCGTACGATTTCAGCGCCACCGAGATCAAGCAGCAGCTCGATGCCCACGGCCTGACGCAAGTGCTGTTCAACCTGCCAGCGGGCGACTGGGCGAAAGGTGAGCGCGGTATCACCTGCCATCCGGATCGCGTCGAAGAGTTCCGCGCCGGCGTCGACAAGGCCATTGAATACGCCAAGGTGCTGGGCAACACCCAGGTCAACGCCCTGGCCGGCATTCGCCCCGAGGGCCTGGACTGCGCCACCGTGCGCAAGACCTTCGTCGAGAACCTGCGCTATGCCGCCGACAAGCTCCAGGCCGCCGGCATCCGCCTGGTCATGGAAATGATCAACACCCGCGACATCCCGGGCTTCTACCTGAACACCACCAGGCAAGCCCTGGAAATCCAGGCCGAGGTGGGCAGCGACAACCTGTTCCTGCAGTACGACATCTACCACATGCAGATCATGGAAGGTGACCTGGCCCGCACCCTGGAAGCCAACCTGAAGCTGATCAACCACGTGCAGCTGGCCGACAACCCGGGCCGCCACGAGCCGGGCACCGGCGAGATCAACTACCGCTTCCTGTTCGAGCACCTGGACCGCATCGGCTATCAAGGCTGGGTGGGCGCGGAATACAAGCCCAAGACCACCACTGAAGCCGGCTTGGGCTGGTTGAAGACGCACAACGCAATTTAAGACACACGCGGGACCATTGTAGGTGCGGCCTTGTGCCGCGAAAGGGCTGCGCAGCAGCCCCGGCAATCTTCCGGCGTGATTGAGATCGTGGGGCCGCTGCGCGCCCCTTTCGCGGCACAAGGCCGCTCCTGCAGGGGCCAGGTCGCCTGTTCATACAAATACAAAGAGGCAGAACTCTCATGGCTAAAATCGGTTTCCTCGGCACCGGCATCATGGGCAAGCCCATGGCCCAGAACCTGCAAAAAGCAGGTCACAGCATCTTCGTATCCACCCACCACGACGCCGCCCCGGCCGACCTGATCGCCGCCGGCGCCGTCGCCCTGGCCAACCCGAAGGAAGTGGCCCAGGAAGCTGAATTCATCATCGTCATGGTGCCGGACACCCCGCAGGTCGAAAGCGTCCTGTTCGGTGAAAACGGTGTCGTCGAGGGCGTCGGCCCGAACAAGGTGGTGATCGACATGAGCTCGATCTCCCCCACTGCCACCAAAGCCTTCGCCGAGAAGATCAAGGCCACCGGCGCCGCCTACCTGGACGCTCCGGTGTCCGGTGGCGAAGTCGGCGCCAAGGCCGCGACCCTGAGCATCATGGTCGGTGGCTGCCCGAAGGCCTTCGAGCGCGCCCTGCCGCTGTTCGAAGCCATGGGCAAGAACATCACCCGCGTCGGTGGCAACGGTGACGGCCAGACCGCCAAGGTCGCCAACCAGATCATCGTCGCCCTGAACATCCAGGCCGTCGGCGAAGCCCTGCTGTTCGCCGCCAAGAACGGCGCCGACCCGGCCAAGGTGCGTGAAGCGCTGATGGGCGGCTTCGCCTCGTCGAAGATCCTCGAAGTGCACGCCGAGCGCATGATCAAGGGCACCTTCGACCCGGGCTTCCGCATCAACCTGCACCAGAAGGACCTGAACCTGGCCCTGCAGGGTGCCAAGGAGCTGGGCATCAACCTGCCCAACACCTCCAACGCCCAGCAAGTGTTCAGCACCTGCGTGGCACTGGGTGGCGGCAACTGGGACCACTCGGCGCTGATCAAGGGCCTGGAGCACATGGCCAACTTCTCGATCCGCGACGACAAGTGATTTGAGGCAGCTGTTCGCCGGCAAGCCGGCTCCTACAGGTTCGACGCTAATCCCGTAGGAGCCGGCTTGCCGGCGAACCGCCCCACACCGAGCAACACCCGCCCCTGGTTCGGCCTGCACGGAGGCAGTTCCAGGGGCGTTTTCGATTCTGCAGAACAACAAGAATATTGGGAGCCTGCCATGTCGGTCGATCCACAAGAACTCCTGCGCGAACTGTTCGACACAGCCATCGCCGCCGCCCACCCCCGCCAGGTCCTGGAACCCTACCTGCCCGCCGACCGCAGCGGCCGGGTCATCGTCATCGGCGCCGGCAAGGCCGCCGCGGCCATGGCCGAAGTGGTCGAGAAGTGCTGGCAAGGCGAAGTCTCCGGCCTGGTGGTCACCCGCTACGGCCATGGCGCCAGCTGCCAGAAGATCGAGGTGGTCGAAGCCGCCCACCCGGTCCCCGATGCCGCAGGCCTGGCCGTGGCCAAGCGTGTGCTGGCGCTGGTCAGCAACCTGAGCGAAGACGACCGCGTCATCTTCCTGCTTTCCGGTGGTGGTTCCGCACTGCTGGCGCTGCCCGCCGAAGGCCTGACCCTGGCCGACAAGCAGCAGATCAACAAGGCCCTGCTCAAGTCCGGCGCCACCATCGGCGAGATGAACTGTGTGCGCAAGCACCTCTCGGCGATCAAGGGCGGCCGCCTGGCCAAGGCCTGCTGGCCGGCCACGGTCTACACCTATGCGATTTCCGACGTGCCGGGCGATCTCGCCACCGTCATCGCCTCCGGCCCCACCGTGGCCGACCCGAGCACCTCGGCCGACGCACTGGCGATCCTCAAGCGCTACGACATCGAAGCGCCGAAAGCAGTCATCGACTGGCTGAACAACCCGGCTTCGGAAACCGTCAAGGCCGACGACCCCGCCCTCGCGCGCAGCCACTTCCAGCTGATCGCCAGGCCCCAGCAATCACTGGAGGCGGCGGCGGTGAAAGCCCGCCAGGCCGGCTTCAGCCCGCTGATTCTGGGTGACCTGGAGGGTGAATCCCGCGAAGTGGCGAAGGTCCATGCTGGCATCGCCCGGCAGATCGTGCTGCACGGCCAACCACTGAAGGCACCCTGCGTGATCCTGTCCGGTGGCGAGACCACCGTCACCGTGCGCGGCAACGGCCGTGGCGGGCGCAATGCCGAGTTCCTGCTCAGCCTCACCGAAAGCCTCAAGGGCCTGCCGGGCGTGTATGCCCTGGCCGGCGACACCGACGGCATCGATGGCTCGGAAGACAACGCCGGCGCCTTCATGACCCCGGACAGCTACGGCCGCGCCGAAGCCCTGGGCCTGTCGGCCAGCGACGAGCTGGACAACAACAACGGCTATGGCTACTTCGAGGCGCTCGATGCCCTGATCGTCACCGAGCCGACCCGCACCAACGTCAACGACTTCCGTGCCATCCTGATCCTCGAGACCCCGCAATCATGACGCCTGATAAAAAAGTCAAAATCCTCGCCACCCTCGGGCCTGCGATCAATGGCATCGATGACATCCGCCAGCTGGTCGAAGCCGGAGTGAACATCTTCCGCCTCAACTTCAGCCACGGCGAACATGCCGACCACGCCCTGCGCTACCAGTGGATCCGCGAAGTCGAGCAGCAGCTCAACTATCCGCTGGGTATCCTCATGGACCTGCAGGGCCCGAAACTGCGGGTCGGCCGCTTCGCCGAAGGCAAGGTGCAGCTGCAACGCGGCCAGGCCCTGCGCCTGGACCTGGACAAGACCCCGGGCGACAGCCGCCGGGTCAACCTGCCGCACCCGGAGATCATCGCCGCGCTGGAACCCGGCATGGACCTGCTGCTGGACGATGGCAAGCTGCGCCTGCGGGTGACCGCCAAGCACAACGACGCCATCGACACCGAAGTGCTGGCCGGTGGCGAGCTGTCCGACCGCAAGGGGGTCAACGTGCCCCAGGCGGTGCTGGACCTCTCCCCGCTCACCGAGAAGGACCGCCGCGACCTGGCCTTCGGCCTGGAACTGGGCGTGGACTGGGTGGCCCTGTCGTTCGTGCAGCGCCCCGAGGACATCGTCGAGGCCCGCCAGTTGATCGGCGACCGTGCCTACCTGATGGCCAAGATCGAGAAGCCTTCGGCGGTCGAGCAACTGCAAGCCATCGCCGAGCTGTCCGACGCGATCATGGTCGCCCGTGGCGATCTGGGCGTGGAAGTGCCGGCCGAGAGCGTGCCGCAGATCCAGAAGCGCATCATCGGCACCTGCCGCCAGCTGGGCAAACCTGTGGTGGTGGCCACCCAGATGCTCGAGTCGATGCGTTTCTCCCCGGCCCCGACCCGCGCCGAAGTCACCGACGTGGCCAATGCCGTGGCCGAAGGCGCGGACGCGGTGATGCTGTCGGCCGAGACCGCCTCGGGCGACTACCCGCTGGAAGCGGTGCAGATGATGAGCAAGATTATCCGCCAGGTGGAGAACGGCCCGGACTACCAGGCCCAGCTCGATGTTGGCCGGCCCAAGGCCGAGGCGACCGTGTCCGATGCCATCAGCTGCGCGATCCGCCGGATCAGCGGCATCCTGCCGGTGGCGGTGCTGGTCAACTACAGCGAGTCGGGGGCCTCGACCCTGCGCGCCGCCCGCGAGCGGCCACGGGCGCCGATCCTCAACCTGACGCCGAACCTGAACACCGCTCGCCGCCTGAGCGTAACCTGGGGCGTGCACTCGGTGGTCAACGACCGCCTGCGCCAGGTCGACGAGGTGGTCTCCACCGCACTGGAGATCGCCCAGGCGCAAGGCATGGCCAGCCGTGGCGACACGCTGCTGATCACCGCCGGTGTGCCTTTCGGCAAGCCGGGTTCGACTAACACCTTGCGAATCGAGACCTTGGTCTGAGATCGCCGGGGGGGCGCTTTGCGCCCCTTTCGCGGCACAAGGCCGCTCCTACAGGAGACCGCGATCCCTTGTAGGAGCGGCCTTGTGCCGCGAAAGGAGGGCAACGCCCTCCCGATGCACCGAACCTGCGGAAAACCGAGGCCCAAAGAGGCCCACCGCTCCCCCACTCACCTTACCGACTGCCCATGTACACCAAGAATTTCGTCAACCCGTGCCCCGACTGGGCCACGGCGCTGCTCAACGGCTTCAGCCAGGTACTGCTGCTGCGCAACCCCTTGTGCGGCCTGTGCTGCCTGCTGGCCATCCTGCTGACCGCCCCCGACCTGGTCGGCGGCGCCCTGCTCGGCGCCCTGGCCGGCCTGCTCACCGCCCAGCGCCGTGGCTACGACCGCGCTGATCGCCAGGCCGGGCTGTACTGCTACAACGGCGTGCTGGTCGGCCTGCTGATCAGCGCCGTGCTGCCCTGGTCGGCGATCCTGCCGCCGTTGATCATCGCCGCCGGCGGCCTGTCGAGCATGCTCACCCACCAATGGCGCAAGCGCGGCGGCAAGCTGCTGGTCGCCTACACCGCGCCTTTCGTGCTGCTGGGTTGGGCCACCCTGCTGATGGCGACACCCTCGGCCAACGGCTATGTCGAGGCCGACCCGGTGTATGCCTTGCTGCGTGGCGTGGGCCAGATCTTCCTGCTGGACAAGCCCATGGCCGGCCTGCTGATCGTCATCGGCATGTACTTCGCCAACCCGTATGCCGCCACCTGGGCGGTGATCGGCTCGGCGATCGGCGGTGGCGTCGCACTGCTGGCCGGTGAAGCACAGGGCGCCTGGCTGGGCCTGTACGGCTTCAATGCGGCGCTGGCGGCCCTGGCCTTCAGCCGCCAGGGTGAGAAGCCTTGGATGACCCTGCTGGCGATCGCCTGCGCGCTCCTGCTGCAACCGCTGTTCAATCTGCTGCCCATCGCCGGGCTGACCGCGCCGTTCGTGACCGCCTGTTGGTTGATGCACCTGGGCAACCACCTGCTGCAACTCAACCAGCGCCGCAACGCGCCTCGCTTGCACAGCTGAAACACAGCCCCTAGGCTCTGCCCATTCGCCTAATGGAACGCGCCCATGGACAACCCTTCGAGCCTGCGCGAGCGGCTCTACGTCATCGTCTTCCAGACCGACACCGTCGCTGGAAGACGCTTCGACAAGATCCTTCTACTGATCATCCTGGCCAGCCTGGTCACGGTGATCCTCGACAGCATCGACGACGTGCACAAGAACTACGCCGGGCTGTTGGCCGCCATCGAGTGGGGCTTCACGGCGATCTTCCTCGCCGAGTACATCACCCGCCTGTACTGCTCACCCAAGCCGCTGCGCTACGCCTTCAGTTTCTATGGGTTGGTGGACTTGCTGGCGATCGTGCCGGGCATCATCGCCCTGTACTACAGCGACGCCCAGTACCTGCTGATGATCCGCGTGATCCGTATGCTGCGGATCTTCCGCGTGCTCAAGCTCAGCCCTTACCTCAAGCAGGCCCATTACCTGCTGGCGGCACTGCAGGGCAGCAAGCAGAAGATCATCGTGTTCCTGGTCAGCGTGTCGACCCTGGTCACCGTGTTCGGCACGCTGATGTATGTGATCGAAGGGCCGGAGCATGGCTTTACCAGCATCCCCAAGGGCATCTACTGGGCCATCGTCACCCTGACGACCGTGGGCTTTGGCGATATCGTGCCGAAGACGCCGCTGGGGCAGGTGCTGTCGTCACTGGTGATGATCACCGGTTATTCGATCATCGCCGTGCCCACCGGCATCTTCACCGCCGAACTGGCCAATGCCCTGCGCGGCGAACAGCTGCAGCACGACTGCCCAACCTGCGCCAAGCATCACCATGAGCATGGCGCAGCGTTCTGTTCGCGGTGTGGCAATGCGCTGTTTCCAAGGCAGTGAACCGTTCGCCGGCAAGCCGGCTCCTACAAGTCCCCGTAGGAGCCGGCTTGCCGGCGAACGGGGCGACACCGACATAACCAAAGACCGTTTTGTTCTTTAACCCGCGCAAAGCCACCCGTTATAGTCGCTGGCAAATCGCCAACCCTTTGAACCAGAACAAGGAATGCCCCAGTGAAAAAACTTTTCAGCGCCTCGCTGCTCGCCGCGGGCCTGGCCCTGGGCAACCTCGCCCAGGCCGCCCCCACCCTGCTCAACGTTTCCTACGACGTGATGCGCGACTTCTACAAGGACTACAACCCGGCGTTCCAGAAGCACTGGGAAAAAGAGCACAACGAGAAGGTCAATCTGCAGATGTCCTTCGGCGGCTCGAGCAAGCAGGCGCGCGCGGTGATCGATGGCCTGCCGGCCGACGTGATCACCATGAACATGGCCACCGACATCAACGCCCTGGCCGACAACGGCAAGCTGGTGCCAGAGAACTGGGTGACCCGCCTGCCGAACAACAGTGCGCCGTTCACCTCGGCCACCGTGTTCATCGTGCGCAAGGGCAACCCCAAGGCGCTGAAGGACTGGCCCGACCTGCTCAAGGACGGCGTGCAGGTGATCGTGCCCAACCCCAAGACCTCGGGTAACGGCCGCTACACCTACCTCTCGGCCTGGGGTTACGTGCTCAAGCAGGGCGGCGACGAAAGCAAGGCCCGCGACTTCGTCGGCAAGCTGTTCAAGCAGGCGCCGGTGCTCGACACCGGTGGCCGTGCCGCCACCACCACTTTCATGACCAACCAGATCGGCGATGTGCTGGTGACCTTCGAGAACGAAGCCGAGATGATCGCCCGCGAGTTCGGCCGCGACCAGTTCGAAGTGATCTACCCAAGCGTGTCGGCCGAGGCCGAACCGCCGGTGAGCGTGGTCGACAAGGTGGTGGCGAAGAAAGGCACCCAGGCCGTGGCCGAGGAGTACCTGAAGTACCTGTGGTCGCCGGAGGCCCAGGAGATCGCCGCCAACAACTACCTGCGCCCGCGTGATGCCACCGTGCTGGCCAAGTACACCGACCGCTTCCCGAAAGTCGACTTCCTGTCGGTGGAGAAAACCTTCGGTGACTGGCGCACCGTGCAGAAGACCCACTTCAACGACGGTGGCGTGTTCGACCAGATCTACACCAACAAGTAATCGCTTTCGCCAGCAAGCTGGCTCCTACGGGCTGCGCAACACCCTGTAGGAGCCAGCTTGCTGGCGAACAGCATTTCAAGCCTGCGAACGGAACACCAATGCCTTCAACCCACCCTCGGGGTCGGCATCCGGAAATTCCGGTGGGTTCTCCAACCGCTCGACGAACGCCAACCCCGGCGCCTGCTCGGCCATCCCATCGATCAGGAACTGCGGCCCGATCCCCGGGTCGTTGACACAGGCCAGCACCGTCCCGCCCTCGCTCAACAATTCCGGCAACCGCCGCAGGATCTTGCCGTAGTCCTGGGTCAGCACGAAGCTGCCGCGCTGGAAGGTCGGCGGGTCGATGATGATCAGGTCGTACGGCCCGTACTTGCGCACCTTGCCCCACGACTTGAACAGTTCATGCCCCAGGTAGGCGACCCGCGAGGCGTCATGGCCGTTGAGCCGGTGGTTGTCGCGGCCACGGGACAGCGCCGACTTGGCCATGTCCAGGTTGACCACCTGCTCGGCGCCGCCGGCGATCGCCGCCACGGAGAAACCGCAGGTATAGGCGAACAGGTTGAGCACCCGCTTGCCCGCCGCCTGCTCACGCACCCAGCGACGGCCATAACGCATGTCGAGGAACAGGCCGTTGTTCTGCCGCACGCCGAGGTCGAGCAGGTACGTAAGCCCATCCTCGACCACCTCGCGCTGCTGGCAGGGCTCGCCCAGCAGCCATTGGCCGGGGCTGTCGGGCAAGTAGCGGTGTTGCAGGAGAATGGCCTGGCCTGCCCACTGCGGGCGTTGCGCCAGGGCCTTGAGCATTTCCTCCAGCTCAGCCAGCTGGCCCTCGGGCGGCTCGCGGAACAGCGCCACCAGCAGCACGCCATCCAACCAGTCGACGGTGATCTGTTCCAGCCCCGGCCAGCAACGGCCACGGCCATGAAACAGGCGGCGGGTTTCCTGGGGTGCGGGATCGAGGGCGGCGAGCAGGTGCTGCTCGAGGGTGGCGATGGTCGGGGTCATGGTCGGCTTGGGTCAGGCAAAACCGACATTCTAACCGCTTGTGCCGCAACTGGCCGCCTGGATGACGATAGCGCGCAAGCAACAAGGGCGACCCGAGGGTCGCCCTTGTTGAATTGCCAGTCACCTTGCGGGACGGGAACGCTTACTTGCTCTCTTTGGCGATGGTGCCCAGCGACGCGTCCTTGACCAGGTAGCGACCTTCGAGATCGCTCAGCACCTTGAGGTTGTTGCGCGCCATGACCAGGCCCATTTCAACTTCCTGCTTGAGGTAGATGACTTCACCCGCCTTCACGTTGACCGTCATGTCAGCCCAGTTCTCGGCCTTGGAGCTGATCACGTGCTTGCCCGGCGTCACGTAGAAGTAGATGTACTGGTTGCCACGGTTGTAGCCCATTTCCGAGTCGGCTTCCTTGTCATCGAGGAAGACATTGAAGCGCACCATCATCCCGGTGGTGCTGGGGCGGACCACATAGACCAGGCCCTTGTCGGCTACCGCGGCCTTGGGCAGCGTGTAATGCGCGACTTCCGCCTGCATCTTGTCCACCGAAGGGGCCGAGGCGCAACCGTACAGCAGGGCGACGGAAAGGACGGCGGCAGCTTTGAACAGGGTCTTGATCACAGGGTCTTCCTTGCGTACGGAAAGGGTCGTCATTGGCGCAGGGTGGCCAGGGAGGCGCGATATTAATTCGCCATCATTCTGGCGTCAATCTACTGCCCACCCCGCCGGCCTGGCGCTGCCGACTTAAGTAACACTGACGGCGAGGAGGTTGAAGGTGTGCCTATGTTGAGCGCGTTTCGAGTGCCATAATCTGATGCACCTCTGGCATGGGTCCAGTAAGGCCAGGACATCAGCAAGGGCAATCCTCATGCATCCCGTCATACAGCACCGCTGGGATATCAGCCCGAGCGACGCCATCACGCTTCAACAAGCGTTAGCGAAGCAAGTCATCAAAACAGATCAACTGGGGGCTATTTCTCGCATTGCCGGAATAGATGTGGCCTACCACAAAAACAACGACACCCTGATCGCCACAATTGTCGTGCTGGACGCTGAAACGCTGGAGATCATCGAAGCACGTGCCTGGGAAGACACGAGCACATTCCCCTATGTCCCTGGGCTGTTTTCCTTCCGCGAACTGCCATCGATAATAAAACTGTTATCCACGGTAGAAAACCAGCCAGACCTGATCATCTGCGATGGCCAGGGTATAGCGCATCCTCGTCGGCTTGGCCTGGCCTCACACCTGGGTGTACTTTTCGATATCCCCACCATTGGCTGTGGAAAGAGCCGCTATATCGGCGAGTACACCACGCCCGCCGCCGAGCGGGGGGCGAGATCAGACTTGATCGATGGGCCCGAGATCATCGGCGCCGCGCTCCGAACCCAGCACAACATCAAACCTGTGTTTGTTTCGATTGGCCATCGGATCTCATTGGCAACGGCCTGCCAATGGGTTTTGAAAGCGACACCCAACTACCGGCTACCGGAAACAACACGACTGGCGGATCGCTACGGGAGGCAGTTTCATGAGCAAAACAGCTTGCTCATCGGTTCGTCCAGCGCAGCACCGAACACTTCAATCATTCACAGCACTCAGGATTGAGTCCTTGACGCTACGCTGAGTTGATGGCGCTATGCGTACCTACTCGCCCGATACTCGTACCTGATGAAACACGACCACTGGGCCATACTCTTGGTCGGAGTTGATGGCCTCCACCTGAAACGTTCTATCAGGGAATCGATCCTTCAATACCATTCGCCAGGACATGGCCAGCACCTTGGACAGTTGCTCGAAAACCGCCTCATTGACCGAAGATCCACACCCGGAAAATACATCGTACAGATGAGTATGATTCAACATCCTTTCAACGCCAGATTTATCGCCTGAACAGTGATCAAGCCATACGTGAAACGCGGCCTCGTCAAACTTCATGGCCAGTATCACCGAATCCTCAAATACAACGAAATCCGGGAAAAGCCATTTGCAAAAAATCAAGCAATCTTCTGGACTCACGACATCCCCGACATAAGAAAATATGTCAATAGACTCAGGCTCCTGCCAGCCGGTTCGCCAAGTCTCAAACTTTTCAAGCCCTGTCATTTCCGCAAACGTAAAAACTTTTTCCATGACAATTTCTCATGTCTGCACGTCATGGGGGCTACGCCTGTGGGAGCAATACCTTTCCATTGAGATACACATCACAACCAGGGCGAAGCATCTGCAATTGTGCACACCCATCACGCCAACAATCAAACCCGCGCTCAGCCGCAACAACTTTCAAATCGTTTAACTGCTCAAGGCGCTTTAAGCACTGCAGCAGCGCAGATGAGCAGTTGACACCATCAAACTCCAATTTTTGGATACGCCGCTCATTCTCGCCACGGAAAAGATAATCGACCACACCATCATCAATCCCACTCCCATTGAGTGAAACCTGACCAGCACACCGCAGCGTGGCGATTTCTATTTTGTCACGCAACACAGGAAACCTAATGTGCTCGGCAACTTTCGGTAAATTGCCGAAATAGTCACCCATCAAAGTCAAACGCTCCAACCCTTCCAACGAAAACTTCAAGGAGAGCATAAAAATATTATTTTGATGAGCCGTCATCGCCTTCAGTCCACCGCCTTCGAACCACTCATAGCTCTGTGGAACCTCTTCCCCGACCTCGACGGTATGCAGTTGGCCATCTGAAAAATACGTGACTTCCTCAATCACCCAACCAAACTCATACAAGCGCTCGCTGACACAAATATCGCCGATGAACTCATAGCAAAATCCATCATAGACCCTGCCCTCCCAGTAAAATTGCTCCCCCGTATAGTCGCGCTCGATTTCGATACCGTCGCGCCCCCTCTCAAGAAAAAAATCGCTACGAATGACATCTACATAGCAACCATCCTCATACACCCTTCCTTCAACCAACTTACCATTTGCGAACGTCAACACACGCCCGGTGTACGGCACACCTCGAAAAACCCACAACCCGCCCTGATTTCCTATCGCATTTTCCTTGATAATCACGAACATTTCCTTCGCACGGAATCCATGAGAATTTTCTTGCCGCTACCGGCGCAATAAAAATCGGAAGATTTCATCAAGACCCCTCTCCCTAGGCGGCAACCATTTCAACTTCAATACGATCAATGGAATCCCCGAGCACAGCCTCTACACAAACACGCAAACTATCGAACCCTTAAAACAACTTACACCTTCAAACAACAATCACTCCGCATCAATCCCAACAACTTGCCCTCTAGCAAATTTCGGAACGACGCCTAGCCAGGAAGCCTTTCAATGTGCAATCCACCTGCTCCCCTCTCAGACAGACCTCAACAAAAAATCGAAATAAATATCTTACAAATAACAAGCCTCAGCCCTACTACTATCTATAGTAAATCTAGCCACTCACCTGAAGGATTGCGACGCCCCTTCGAAACAAAGCTTTCATACCTCCCCTTATAGCCAGCGACGCTTGCAGGATCAAGACATATAGAAACAAGATCACCCCCTCTTTCCTGCACCGCCAATTCAGTCAATTCAATCCGCACCGGACTGACATTCAAAATCACGCCGGAAAATTCAGCCCTATGGAAAATAAAGCTTTTACCCCCACCCAATGGAAGTATTTTATCTTCAACAGAAAAAACTAATTCCGGACTGGAAACCTCAAATCTATCAGATACTTCATAATTTTCCAGGCAATCCTCCGGAACAATATATAGCTTATAATCGATGATCACCAACCAACCACAAGAGACAACCACCCCACCCACTTTCATGCTTATCTTCCAGCCACAACTGCGTCTCCACAGGAATATAAAATTCAGGCAGGTACGCCAACACCACCTTCAAGGCATCTTCATACTGAATCATTCATCCCGTCCTAAAGCTCTCAACCAGCGGACCCACTCACGACTTCTTGGAGGCACGAGATTTATCGACCAATACTCTCCGTTTATTTTCTTGCCGCTCAACCCGACTCATCTCTTTAACTTCCTCCACCGAAAACCCCAAACGACCACCTAACGCTTCAAAGCGCGTATAAGATTCCTCCCCTTCGGCGAGGTATTCAACCATGAACGGCTGAGGCGGAACCTCTTTATTCCGAACGCCAGCGTGTAAAAAGCCCACATACTCGTTCAATACGGAAACGGCTTGCTCAAGGGTCATTAACACCTGATGTCCCTCGCTGTATTCACACTCCAGATAGAAATGACCTGCCGCATATGCCATATGGTGTGCATTACCGAACCCCAAGTACTCAGGTTGACCACGAAGCTCACACGCCGCTAGCCGAGTGATCAGTGCTTTTGCACTGGCACTCCCACTGACGTCATCACTCAACCACCCCACAATCTCACGCACACCGAAAGGAGGTCGCTCATTTTTAACCTTGGCATCAGGCTCATTGGCCGACAGATCATAAAAACCAAAGCTCGACCAACTCGGATAAATAATACCTACATTCATAACTTTCTATCTTTCCCGTACACAGGCCATGCTGTTGCCCCGGTGCCATCGGGCTTACCGTAATAGCCCTCTATTCTTACACCGCTAGGTGAGATCCCACGCCAGCGCTCACTACCCGCGATCGGTGTTGAGTTTCTAAACGCGCCCTCAATTTCTGTTTGCACTTGCCGCTTGCTCCAAGATTCAGGGAAGAATGTCGTCTCAGCTTTTTTGTTTGCCCAACTGTTCGTCTGAGGGTCACGTATCGAAACATACCCTTTTGAAACCCCAAATTCATCCGCCTCGCCAGTGATACGGGTAACCGTTACATTAGGAGACCTTAAATAATGCCCTCCGGTTCCTACTCGCTCACCGCTCCTCAACGTGTTTACTCCGCCATCGAGAATGTGGTCAAAGCGGATGTAGGCCGTGCTGAATTGCGCTCCTGCTTGCTGCTGAAGCAATTCCATTGGGGTTGGTGAAGGAGTGAAATCCTCCAGGTATTTCCCCGTATTCGGTTGCACCGGTGGGACCGGGTCTTTCCTGGTTGTACTCGAAACCACTGGCTTGATTGAACCAGGGTCACTTGTTACGACAGACCCTGCCCCGCCCTTGACACCAGCCCCCAGCGTGGCCATACCCAGCAAACCAGCAACCAGATTACCAGCAGCATTCCAACCATCCCCTTCGAATGCCTGCTTGGTACCCTGGGTAAATTGCAGCGCCCCGTTAGTCGCAGCAACAGCCCTGATTGTGCTGCCGATGGACCCCGTCAGGAAGTAGATGGCCGGATCGCCAAGATTGGCCAGCCCTTGCTGCTCGTCCCCGATACGCAGAGTACCCTTGGCATCCAGATAGGTCTGCTCGTCACCACTGCGGTCGCGCGTCCACGCCAGGTTTTCAACAAACCCCATTTGACTGCGCTGCGCATCGGCCCAGGCGAGCTTGTCCTGACTGCTGCCCGCATAAGGATAGCCATATCCCTGAACCTGTTCACCGCCGAGCAGGCTGGTCAGACTGGCCTGGGCAGCGGCCGGGCCTTTGGCATTCATTCTTTCGAAGGCATACACCTGCAGGTAAGCGGTGAGTTCGACCAGATCATCCTTTGAAAGTAACGACGGATCACGCTTGTACACTTCCAGCAACTTGTCACTGCGCTGGTCTGCACCCTCAAGCTTGACCAGCTCACGTGCAGCATTCAGCCCGCCTTCCTTGCGGAAGTTGTCGCGTGCCTCGTCGCGTTGCTTGGCCGAATGGTCACCCAGGAAATTGTACTGTGTGCCATTTTTTGCGACCCACGCTGCCTTGTTCATTGAGGCGGCATCGGCATCCTGCTGACTGGCCGCAGCCAGCACACCGACGATCTGCGAACTCATGGTCAACAAGCTTTCGTTGCCACCAGCGAGCTTGTCGAGCTGTACAACCAACGCCTCGTTGGCACCTGCCGCCAACGCACCAGTCTTGAAATCGCCTCCCGTAGCCTTGGAGAGCAAGCCTCCGACCATCGCATGGATCGCGATCTTGGATAGGCTACCGTTCTCGATACCGAATTGATGCGTGTAGTCGCCAACCGCGTTGAAGCTGGCCGCAGCCAGGGTATTGAACAGCGCCCCTTTCAGTGCATCGCTGGCACTGCCACCCTGTCCAAGCGCCTTGCCCAGCAACATGGATGTGCCGTTCTGCAGCGTTTGATTGGCCGCGAACTGACCTATGCCTTTAAGGGTGTAGAGTTTCGGTCCAATGACTTTGCCTGTGGCAACATCGGTTTTGGTGCCTGTCCAACCATCGAAGTAAGCAGCCGTCAACCCAGCTGTCACACCAGAGATGACATAACCCTTCATTGCCTCGGACGATGTCACATCCTTGAACACCGCCCCGAGATTGCCTCGGTTGTTAACGACGCTTACCGAAGCGTTGGTCGAGGCACCTGTGGCAATGGCCCCTACGGCGGCCCCCGTGGCACCACCGCCTGCCCAGGCTGCAGCCGCAGGCCCCACTACTGCCGCCATGACAATCGCGATGACCAGTTGGGCAGCCGGTCCCAGCCCCGAATTGCTGTACTTGAACGAGTCGTGGATTTCTTTGACCTGACGCCAGTCCACACCGCCCTGGGCTTCTACCTGCTTGAGCCAGGCCAGCTTCGGATCGGCCTTGACCATGGCATCGATGGATTCACTCACCGTCTGCTGATTGACCTGGCGTACATCCACATGAATCTTGCCAACGGCATTGATCACCAGATCGCCTTTGGCCGCCAACTCGCTTTGACGCACAGTTTCATCAGTGCTGCCCTTGCCCTGCATGCTGAACCAACCAGCATTGGACTTGGACTTCTCGTGACTCTCCTGATGCATGTCCTTGACCGCTTCGAAGGTCACCGAGCCACCGCTGTCGAGGGTCAGGTCATTCCCAGAGGCCAGCTTCGCCCCTTGGTACAACTGGTCGCCGCCGCTTTTGAGGGTAAGGTCGCCACCGCTGGTGACCTCGCTGCCCACAGCCTTGAAGTCGGTCACTTCGTCGCGCTGGGTCTGCTTGCTGCCCCAGCCACCCTTCTTGCTCATGTCGTACAGCGAGTACTGGCTGTCATTGGCGGCCAGCAGTTCCAGCTTGTCACCCGCCACCAGGTAGGCTTCGTCGCCGGCACTGGCCTTGCTCGCCACCAGGCGCAGGTCGCGCCCGGCATCGATGTTCAGGTCGCCACCGGCCTTCACCACGGCGGACTGCTGCTCGACTTCATCTTCCTGGCGGGTGGTTTTGGTATTGCCTTTCTTGCCTTTCGAGTAGCTGTGCTCCTCGTTGGCTGCGGCGGCCAGCGTCACATCACGGCCGGCCTGCAGGGCCAGGTCGCGACGAGCCTCGATCTCACTGGCGACGATGCTCAGATCCTGGCCGGCAGTAGCGGTGAGGTTGCCTCCGGCCGTCACCTCACTGCCGTATTGGGTGATCGCGGTGTCGTAGCCGCTGACACGGCGACGTTGATACTCGTGGCTGTCGATCCCTTCCTGGCTGGCGATGTACAGGTCACGGCCGGCATCCAGTTCGATGTTGCGGCCAGCCTTGATCGTGCCGCCGACATTACCAATATCCCGCCCAGCCGTGATCGTCAGGTCGTTCGCCGCCTCGATGCGCGCGGCGGCATCGACCAGGTCCTTGGTCACGTGCTCGCCACCGGCGCGGCCTTCCAGGCGGGTGACGCTGCGTTCGTTGATCACATCGCCGGTCAGCGCGGTCTGGCTCACCTCGCGGCCAGCGATGACGCCGCCCTGGGCGTTGCGGATCGAGTCGGTGGCCAGCATGTCCAGGCGACCGCCGGCCTCCATCAGCCCGCTGTTGCCGATGTGGGTGGCGCTGACGGCAAGGTTGTTGGTGGCGCGCAGGGTGCCGACGTTGACCAGCTCGCCACCGCTGATGAGGTTGACGTCGCGGCCCTGGATCAATGCGCCATTAGGTGCCAGGCGGCCGTTGGCGTGGGCCAGGTACAGCACCGGGGCAAGGACTTTCTCGCCGTTGACCTCCACCTCTTCCATCCACACGATGTCGTGGGTCAGCGCCGCCACCTGCGCGGCGCTGAGCGACACGCCCACGCGCAGCGACAACTGGTCCTTGCTGGCGATGGCGTTGTCCATCAAGTAGCGGAACAGGGTTTCGTCGCTGGTCATGCCGTCGATGTAGCGCTGGCCGGTGCGCGCGACCACGGCCTCGCGGATCAGGCGCTGCTCGTACAGGCCGTCGCCGAGGCGCTTGATGGCCTGGTCCGGCTTGACGTCGAGCTCGCCCAGCAGGTAGTCGGAACTGAGGAACTGCTTGAGGTCGGTCAGCACCGGGTTGGTTTCCACCAGGTACTTGTGGGCGACGCTCGGCGCGCTGCGCTCGGGCACGCCCTGGACCAGGCGCACGCCGCTGGCCAGGCCCGTCAACCCGGCGCCAGCATTGCCCTGAGCGCCCGGCGCCGCGGCCGTGCCGTCGACTGCGAGGGGTTGCGCCTGGCTGCCGTCGGCGCTGGCGGCGCCGGCCAGCGGGGCGATGAAGATGCCGCTGCCGGCCTGGGTGCGATCACCAACCGCAGCCAGGGCGCCGGCGCTGGCCGCGGACTGCCCGGCCTGGCTGCTGATGCGGAACAGGCCATTGCTGCCTTGGGGCAAGCTGAAGCTCGGCAGCATGACCGGACTGACCTGGCGTTGGGCCAGGTCCGGTGGCAGTTGCGGATTGAGCGCGCGCACCTGGGTCTGGGCCTGGCGTGGGTCGGCGTTGGCATTACCGCGCCCCTGGAGGCTGCCCGCGCCGGCCTGGTAGGCACGCACCACGCTGTTGTCGATGCGCTGGGTGGCATTGATGGTCACGGCGCCAGCCGATTGCACCACCGCCGGGGCGACTACCGCACCTGCGATCGGCGTGCGGTTGTCGATGACGTTGTAGATGCTTTCCTTCGGATACCCCGCCGCCGCCATCACCTGGTCGAGGGTCAGGGAGCCAGGGTTCTGGTTGAACTGGTTCCTGGCACTGATGAAGGCGTTGTACAGCCCGCGATTGCGGGTGTACATGCTGGCGCTCAGGTTGCGCTGTTCGCCGCCACCGGCGCCCTTGTTCTCGAACACGCCGGTGTTGACGTTGATGTCGGAGCCGGCGGAGATGCTGCTGTAGTGGTTGCGCAGCGCATTGCCGGTGAAATTCAGCTTGCCGCCGGCGGTGATGAACGCGGTGGGGCTGTCCGCGTCGATGACGTCTTGCCAGGTTTCCGTCGCGGTGAAGTACAACTCGCAACCTTTGCCGTCGCAGAAGTCGTCGGAGTAGACATTGACGTTGCCGCCGACCAGTTTCAGCTTGGCGTTCAGGTGTTCCTTGCGGTTGAGCAGTTCATCGACGGCCAGCGTCATGTTGCCAGCGCTTTCGAGACTGCCGGAAATGTTTTCCAGCAAGGCGGCGCGGGCGCTGCCGTTACCGGCCACGTCCAGGCCGCCCAGGCTGTAGAGGTCGCCATAGTTGTTGGTGAAGCTGCCCACCCGCAACGTCATGTCGTTGCCGCTGAACAGCAGGCCACGCTGGTTGCTCAGGGTGTTGGCGGTGAGCTTGACGGTGGCGGCGCCTCCCAGGGTGCCACTGTTGTCGAGCGTGGCGGCATTCACCACCAGGCCACCCACCGAAGTCAGACGGCCGGCGTTGCTCAGCAGATTGCGGGCCGCCACCCCGGTGCTGGCACCGCCGGCCAGGCTGGCGGTGCTGGACAGCACGACATCGTTGGCTGTCAGCCCCAGGTCGCCCAGGCTGCTCAGGCGGCCATTGCCGTCGTAGGTGCCGCTCAGGTCCAGTTGCAGGCTGCCGTCGCTGGCCAGCAGGCCATGGTTGGTCCAGCTGCCGCCACGGCCCTTGAAGCTTTCCACGGCCAGCAGCTTGCCGCTGGCGGTCTGCACGAAGCGCCCGATATCCAGCTCCAGGCGCCGCGCCTGCAAGATGCTGCTGTTGGTCCAGCTAGCGGCATTGATGTTCAGCAGGCCGTCGGTGTGGAGCAGGCCGCCGGCCTGCATGACCTTGTCCGAGGCCAGGCCGAACGTGCCCTGGCCGGTGTGCAGCAATTGCCCGCCGCTGTTGCTCAGGCCACCGATCTGCAGGTCGAGGTCCTGGTTGGCGCTGGCCAGCACGCCGCTGTCGTTGAGCAGGCTGCCGGTGACGATGAAGCGGCTGGTGCCGGTCTTGCCGAGTGCCCGCAGGCTGCCATTGCGGTTGTCAATCTGCGCGGCGCGCAGCAGCAGGTCGCTTTCGCTCTCCAGTTGGCCGAAGCCGTTGAACAGTGTGCCGGCCAGGCTGAAATCGAAACGCCCGGCACCGACCTTGCCACCCTGCCCTGGGGCCGCGCCCTGGTTCTGCAGTTGCTGGCCTTCGAGCTTGAGCAGGCCGGCCGCGTACAGGCCGCCGCCACGGTTGTCGAAGTCGGTGGTGACGATGCGGCTGTCGCCTTCAAGCGCCGACAGGTAGCCGCGCTGGTTGTTCACCCCGCCCGTGGCCTCGATGGACAGCGACTGTGCCTGGGCGACACCGCCCTGGTTGTCGAAGCGGCCACGGATCACGCCGGTGAGCTTGCCCTTGGCGGCGCTGAGCGTGCCGCCAGCACTGTTGTCCAGGCGAGCGGCATTCAGGTCGAGGTCGCCCTGCAGGCTTTCGACACGGCCAGCAGCGTTGTCCAGCGCGTCGTCCAGGGTCACCTTGATGGTGCCCTGGCTCTTGAGCGTACCCGCCTGGTTGCCCAGGCCCTGGGCCTGGATATCGAGCCCCCCGCGCTCGCTGAACACCAGCCCGTCCTCGCCGTTGAGCAGGTCGCCCTTCAGGCGCAGCACCATGTTCTGCTGGCTGGCCAGGTTGCCGCCACGCTGGTTGTCCAGCAGGTCGGCGTTGAGCGTGAGCAACCCTTGGCTGATCAGCTTGCCAGCGCCATTGTGCACTTCGGCCGCGGTGAGCAGCAGGTCGCCGCCACTGGTCAACCGGGCACCGTTACCGTTGAGCAGCGCCTCGGTCAATGTCGCGCGCAGTTTCGCGCGGCTGGTCAACTGGCCGTTGCTGTTGTCCAGGCGCTTGCCGTCGAGGCTGATCGCCTGGCCGTTGATCTGCCCGGCACGGTTGTCGACGACCGTGCCGGCCTGGTCGAAGGTCAGGTCGTCGGTGGCCGAGATCAGGCCGCCGTCACGGTTGTCGAGCCGTTCACCGACACTCAGGGTGATGGCCGCATCGGAGGAAATCACACCCTTGCGGTTGTCCAGGCGATTGGCGGTGATATGTTGCTTGCCCCCACTGGCGAGGGCGCCCAGTTCGCGGTTGTCGAGCAGGCCGTCCAGTTTCACGGTCAGTTCGCCCGCTTTGCTCGACAGGGTTCCGCTGGCGCTGTTGTCCAGGTCGGTGCCCTTGACCTCGAGGCCCTGCACGCCGGAGAACAGGCCCTTGTCGCTGTTGAACAGTTGCGCGGCCTCAAGGCCCAGGCGACCTTGGCTGATGATCTGGCCTTGCTGGTTGTCGATGCGCCGGGCAACCAGGCTGAAGGATTGGTCGCTGGACACTTCGCCCCTGCGGTTGTCGAACAGGCCCAGGTGCTGAATGTTCAGCGGACCGGAGGCGTTGATGCGGCCCCCTTCGTTGATCAGGTTGCCGCCATTGAGGTCGAGGTCGAGCTTGCCCTCGGCGAGCAGACGGCCCTGGCGCTGGATCAGCGCATCAACCCGCAGCAGCAGGTCGCCCTTGGCGGAGATCTCGCCGCCCTCGCTGCCGTCGACCTTGGCTGCGGTCAAGGTCAGGCCGGCGTCACTGTGTATCCAGCCGGCGCGTTGACGGGTATCGGCACCGTTGTACAGGTCGGCGCTGGTCACGGTCATCGCCTGCGTGCTGCTCAGGGTGCCGCCACGGTTATCCAGCTCGGCACTGGTGAGGGTCAGCTCGCCCTGGCTGATCACCTGGCCGCCCAGGGTGTTGTCCAGCTTGCCGGTGGTGATGCCCACGCCGGTCTTGCCCGACAGCAGCCCACGCTCGCTGTTGGCCAGTTCGCCACTGGCCACGGTCAGCAGGCCGAGCGCGGACAAGATGCCGTCGACGCGGTTGTCGAGCAGGCCATCGAGGGTCACCTTGAGCGCGGCGCCGCTGGCCAGGCTGCCACCCTGGCGGTTGTCGAGGCTGGCGGCCTTGACGTCCAGGCCGCTGCTGGCTGACAGCACGCCCTTGGCGCTGTTGTCCAGGGCGTTGGCGATACGCAGGGTCAAGGCCTGCTTGCTGACCACACGCCCCCCCTGGTTGTTCAAGGAGGTGGCCGCCAGGGTGAAGGCCTGGTCGCTGGAGATCTCGCCGGCCAGGCTGTTGTCGACAGCACCTACCTGGCGCAGCAGCAGGCCACCGGGGGAGCGCAGCAGGCCGCCGTCACGGTTGATCAGTTGCCCGCCCTGCAGGTTGAGCTCGATGCCGGTGGCGCTGACCAATTGGCCGTGGTCGTGCTGGTCGAGCCCACCCAGGGTCGCCTCGATCCGGCCTGCGGCGCTGATGCGACCCAGGGCACTGTTGTCCAGCTGATCCGCGACCAATGTCAGGCTGGCCGCACCGATGTCACCCTTGCCACTGTTGACGAGGGTGCCGCCATGCAGTTCTGCATGCCCTTGTGCACTGATCGCACCCGCCTGGCTGTTGTCCAGGCGGCCGCTGCGCAGCATCAGCCCGGCATTGGTCACCAGTTGACCGCCCTGGTTGTCCAGCAAACCGGTGGTGGTCAGGTCGAGCAGGTCCACCGCGGAGACCTTGCCGCCCTGGTTGTTGGCCAGTTCGCCGGCCTTGAGGGTGAGCCCGCCTTCACTGATGATCCTGCCCTTGGCGCTGTTGTCGAGCTTGCCGGACACGTCGATGCCGATATGCTTGGCGCTGCTCAGCAAGCCACCGCTGTTGAGCAACTGCCCCCCGTCCAGGCTCAGGCTGTCGCGCCCGCTGAGCAGGCCATTGTTCTGGTTCAGCAACCGCTGCACGGTCAGCGCCAGGCCACTGTCGCCGAGGACCTTGCCGCCCTGGTTGTCCAGCAACTCGCGCGCGGTGAGCTTGACCTTGCCAACGCTGGCGATGGTGCCCTGCTGGTTGAGGACCTGGCGGGCGCTGATGTCGGCGCCCGTACCGCCGCGGATGCTTGCGCCAAACTGGTTGTCGACCGTATCGGCCGTCAGCACCAGTTGGCCAAGGCCGGACAGTTGGCCACCCTGCTGGTTCAACGTGCCCAGTTTGGCATCCAGGTCGCCCTTGGCGATGATCCGCCCACCGGCCTGGTTGTCCACCTGGGTAACCACCAGGTCCATGCGCCCATCGCTTTGCAGATGACCCGCGTTGCCATTTGTCAGCTTGGTCACCTCGACACGGACGTTGCCCTGGGTCGTGGCCGCGCCTTTGTCACGGTTGTCGAAATGCCCACCAGTGACCGTCAGCGATTGGTCTGCGAGCAGCAACCCGCCACGGTTGTCGAGCGTGTCGCCGTGCAAGCTCAGGGCACCCTTGCTCGAGAGCAGGCCGTTGTCACGGTTGTCCAGGGTGGCGACCCTGACCTTGAGCGTGTTCTGGCTTTGCAGGTTGCCTTTGCCGGCGTTGTTCAGGTTTACCGCGGACAGGTCGAGCAGGCGCTTGCCCGACATCAGCCCGAGGCGGTTGTCGATGTCGGCGCTGGCACGGACCAGCAGGTCGCCGCCCAGCAACTGGCCGCCCGAATTGAGCAGGCCGACGGTGGTGAGCTCGAGGCGATCGGCGCTGAGTTTGCCGCCGTTCTGGTTATCCAGCAGCGCGTGGGTGGTCACCTCGGCCTTCTGGTCGCTGCCGACCAGGCCACTGGCGCTGTTGTCCAAGCGCGTGGCCGTCACCTTCAGCCCAGCCTGCCCGACCACCCGCCCGCCACGGTTGTCGAACGTGTCGGTCACATCCACTTGCGTGCGGCCACTGCTGCTCAGCAGCCCCTGCTGACGGTTGTCCACGGTACTGGCAGTCACTTGCAAGATGCCATCGGCCAGGGCCTGGCCCTTGCGGTTGTCCAACTGGCCGGTCGTCAGCGTGACGTTGGCACCCTTGAGGCTGCCGCCCTGGTTGTCCAGGGTGGCCGTGCTGTCGATCTTGAGGTCGCGGTTGGCAACCAGGCTGCCGCGGTTCTGCAGCGTCTGGCCGGTCAGGGTGAGGTCGCCACGGGTGTTGCGCGTGTTGTCTGGCTCCACACCCGCCTCGACGACACCACGGTTGTCGATCAGGGCTGCATTGGCCGTGATCTGCTCACGGGCGGCCAGGCTCTGGCCAACCTGCAACGTGTCACGCACTCGCAGCGTGGCGCTGCCGGCAGCGTAGGTCTTGCCGGTCAGCTCGGCGCTCTGCGCCTCGAGCTTGAGGTTGCCGGCGCTGGCAGCCTGGGCCAGGGTCACCTTGCCATTGGCATCCACCTGGATATCGCCGGTGGTGGCGGCCAGGTTGCCGGCCAGCTTGACGCCGACCCCCTGTTCGGTGCCTACCAGGCGGATGCTGCCGGCGTACATGCCCCCCAGCGCCGAGCTGTCGATGGCCAGCAGCGGTTTTGTGCTGCCATCGTCGGCGCGTGGCGTGGCCTGCAGGCTGTCGGCCTGGACGTCGTTGCGCCCGGTGACGATGTTCAGCTGCCTGGCGTGCAGCTCGGCGTTGAGCTTGGCGCTGCGGGTGACCAGGTCGAACTGGTCGAGGTTGCCGGCATTGAGCGTGTCGCCTTCGATAGAGATGTCGCCGCCATCGACCTGGAAACGGTCCAGGCGCTCGCCGTCCATCACCGGCTTGCCGGTGGTGAGGGTGGCCCGTGGCGTGTTGATGAAACCGCAGCCTTTGCAGGTGATGCCGTGCGGGTTGGCGACGATGACCCGGGCCGCCTGCCCCGCCACCTCGGTGTAGCCCTCCAGGGTACTGCGATTGCCGCCGGTGACCTGGTTGAGGATCACCTGGGCAGCTTGCCCACGCAGGTTGGGGTTGCCGACGATGATGCCGCCCAGCTCGGTGGACTGGGTCTTGCTGGTGGCGTTGTTGAGGATCAGCCCGTTGCTGCCGACGTTGTAGTCCCTGAACGTGTTGTTCGACAGCCCGCTGCCATTGGGCGTGGCGATGTTGACGATCGGCACCCCGTTGCCCGCCTGGCCGAGGTGGGTGTTGGCGTTGGCCGCCGCGTCGAGGGTGAGCTCGGCCGCCGTGGTGACGATGGGGTTGAGGAACATCACGCCCGCGACGATCAGGGCGATGCATTGATTCAGCGGGGTGCGGATGTCCATGTCGAACAAACTCCAGGCGCTATGGGCGCAGGTTGCGGGGCAGCCCATGGCTGGGCGGCGATGTCACGGGCAAAGGGTGGGCGCGCGGCTCAGAAGAACGCGTCGACGCGGAAGTAGATCGGGTGTTCGCGATGCGTGATGGCGTCGGGGCGCTCCAGCGAACGGGCGAAGGTCGCGCTGGCGGCGAAGTACTGGCCACGCACGTTGAACTCGACGGCATTGCCACTGAGGCGGCCATGGTCGTTGCCGTTGCCATGCTGGCCCTTGATCACGCCGGCATCGTAGGCGAAGGCCATGCCGTACTCGCGCAACCAGGGCTGCAAGGCGCCCCAGGTCACCGGGCGGCGCCAGCGCAACTGGTTGCGCCAGTAGCCGCCGCTGTCACCGGTGAGGGTCTGCTCCTTGAAGCCGCGTACCGACGACAGCCCCCCGACACTGATGCGCTGGCCGCTGTAGAGGGCATCCTCGCTCCGTTGACCAGTGGCCAGGCTGTCGAAGCTGAACTGCTCGCCCCACACCGTGAAAGGCTGCAGATAGCTCAGGGTCAGGGTGTACTTGTTGTAGCGCGCCACTGGCTCGTTGCCATGGGGGTCGCCCGCGCCCTGGGCGTCGAGCGCGCCGATGCCCTGCTGCCAGCCGGCGTCGAGGTTGACGAAGGCGCCACCGATGCGTCGGCCATGGTTGAAACCCAGCTGGCGCTCGGTGATGCGCGTGCTCGACACATCGATCAAGGTGTCGTCGAGGTAGTTGCGCGCGCGCAGATGGCTCACGCCCATACTCACCCCGGTCTTGCTCAAGCTGTCGCGGTGGATCACCCGCTCGGCCTGGAACTGGTGCACGGTGTTGTCGCCATCGAGCTTGAAGGGAAAACCACTGGAGGTGTCGCGGGTGCGGTAGTAATTGTGGTTGTAGCTGTAGTTGAAGGTCCACCAGCCCCACGGCAGGCTGTAGTTCAGCCCCTTGCTGTCGGCGTGGCGCCAGTGGTCGCTGACCACGTCCTGGCCGCTGCGCAGGCTGAGCTGGTCGGCCAGGCCCAACGGGCTGTCCCACTCGAACCCCAGGTTCATCTGCTGCTCGCCACTGCTGGCATCGCCATTGTTGTGGCGGCTGGCCGACACCCGCCAGGGCTTGTCGCGCTGGCCCTTGAGCTGCACACGGCTGCCACCGACCGCCTGCCCGGGTACCAGTTCGATCTCGGCCTGGCGCGAGGGCAGGCGGCCGAGCTGGTCGACCATCTGCTCCAGCTCGCGCAGGTCGAGGACTTGCCCGGCCTTGCCGGGGAACGCCATGGCCAGCTCGCGCGGGCTGGCCAGCGCGGATTCGTCCAGCCCCTCCAGGCGCCCTTCGACAATGATGATCCGCAGGATGCCAGAGCCCAGGTCCTGCTGGGGCAGGTAGGCGCGGGTGGTGAGGTAGCCACGGTCGATGTAGTGGTTGGTGATGCGCTTGAGCAGGTCGTTGATCTGGCCGACTTGCAGGCACTTGCCCTGATAATCCTGCAGCAACGCCTGGCGCTGGCGCTCGCTGAGCAAGGTCGCGCCTTGCAGCTCGACACTGCGGATTTCGAAGCAACGCCCCTCGTCGCTGGGCAAGGCCGGTGCTGGCGACGCCGCCTTGCCAGGCAGTTGCTGCAACTCCTCGAGACGCTTGCGCTGCTCCTGCAACAGGTTCTCCTGGCGGTCCCGGATCAGGTCGCGATCACCGGGAGACTGGAACGAGGCGGCGAAAACGACAGCAGGAAGCAGCGCCAGGCCAGCGGCCAAGGCACGGAAAATAGAAGGCATACAGGAGTGGTCCGTCACTGGGAGGCAGGAGCGCATCGCTGCGAAAACGTTTGCGAAGCCTACAAGACAATGACAATGCCATCAATAAGCCATCAATCCAATCGAATAGAAGGACAATGCCTCTCTAGCGCTCGAAAAAACACGCCGTCGCCCGCAGTTCAGCGCTGGCGCAGCGGCTTGGCGGCTGGCCGGAACCACCAGCCCTGCTGCATGCCTGCCGCTGCCAGGAGGATCAGCGCCACACCCAGCCACTGCAAGGGGGCAAGGCGATGGCCGAAGGCGACCCAGTCGACCAGGATCGCTGCAATTGGATAGATGAACGACAGCGCCCCGGTCAACGCCGTGGGCAGCCGCTGGATGGCACTGTAGAGCAACACGTACATCAGTCCCGTGTGCACGATGCCCAGCGTCACCAGGCTGCCCAACGCGGGCAGCTCAGCCGGCAAACCGCCAAGCTTCACCCAAGGCGCCAGCAGCAATGCGCCCGTGCTCACCTGGACCAGCGCAATCAGGTGCGGCGCAGTACCGGTCAGGCGCTTGATGATCAGGGCCGCCACGGCATAGAGAAACGCCGCGCCCAGGGCCAGGGCGATGCCCAGCAGGTACTCGCCGCCACTGCCCTGCCCGGCGCCATGGGCGCTGACGATGGCCAGCATGCCGAGGAAGGCCACGCTCAGCCAGGTCAACTTGGGCAGGGTGATCTTCTCGCCGAGGAACAGCGCCGCCAGCCCCACCAGCAAGAACGGCTGGACGTTGTACACCGCCGTGCCGATGGCGATGGAGGCCCGCGAGTAGGAAGCGAACAACAGCACCCAGTTGCCGACGATGGCCACCCCACTGGCCACGGCCAACAGGAAGGTCGCGCGGGTCAAAACACCGGGTTTGAGAATACCCATGGCCGCGCAGATCAACAGCAAGGTGCCGGCCCCGAACACGCAGCGCCAGAACACCACCTCCAGCACCGGCAACCCGGACACCAGCACGAACCAGCCGATGGTCCCGGAGATCAGCATGGCGGCGACCATTTCCAGGGCCCCGCGGCGCAGCGAATTGTCCATCTCACACCTCCTGTCGACGATGGGCACAGTATGCGGAGGATCACAGGTTGCCATCCAGCGGATGGCGAAGGTGTTTTCCAGAAATCACCTTTACTATCAAGGCAAATAATGAAAACCGCCTAACGAGGTAAGCATGACCGACGCTATCGACCAGTTGCTGATCAACGCCCTGATGGAAGATTCGCGCCGTTCGCTGAAGGCCCTGGCCCAGATCAGCGGGCTGTCCGCGCCCAGCGTCAGCGAGCGCTTGCGCCGCCTGGAGGAGCGCGGCGTGCTGCGCGGCTACACCGTGGAGGTCGACCCGCGCAGTTTTGGTTACCAGTTGCAGGCCATCGTGCGCATTCGTCCGCTACCGGGGCAGCTACAGGAGGTGGAGCGGCAGATCGTGGCTATCCCCGAATTCACCGAGTGCGACAAGGTGACCGGCGAGGACTGTTTCATCGCCCGGCTGCATGTGCGCTCGATGGAGCAGCTGGATACCCTCCTCGACCGCCTCAACGTGCTGGCCGAGACCAATACCGCGATTATCAAGAAGACTCCGGTGAAGCGGCGCCTGCCGCCGATGGAATGAGGCGCTGCACGACCGGCGCGAACCTGTAGGAGCGGCTTTAGCCGCGATGCGAACAACGCGGTGTCTGGCACCCGCTTCGCGGGTGATCGCGGCTGAAGCCGCTCCTACAGAGCCCATGCCAAATAATCTTGTACACACAAATGTCACCTTAGGTGCCATTTTTGTGTGCACTTCCACCAAGCGATGCCCCATTAGGTTACACACTCTTCGTCCATAAACCTGATCAATCGATCAACTAAAAGACCTTCAAAAAAATAAAAACTGTTCATTCGGTCAATTTATAATTTCGCTATTTCAGCTAGTTATAAACTTAACCAAGAAATTCAAAATAATGGCCAACTAAAAGTTGGATTCCATATGGCATGGAACTGGCTTTTGTGTGCTCATGTTTTGTATACAAACAATGCAAAACATAAATACACAAGAACCCGCAGCGTCGCCCCGAACCGCGACAGCCGCGCCCAGAACCCAGTGATGCCAACGCCTGCACCGACGAGATGGCGAGCCCGTGCGCCAGCGCCCGCTCATCGCAGTCATCCGCATCAGGAGCCGCCGGAATGAGTAGCAGCCTCGACCTTGCCCCTGAACTTTCCGTTGCCAGCACCCACCCCGCCACTACCACCCTCGAAGGTCACCCGACCGATCTGGAACTGAGCCCACGCCTGCACAACCGCGATCTCGCCCCGACCAAGCTCGAAGGCCGGCGCTGGGGTGGCTACAGCATCTTCGCGCTGTGGACCAACGACGTGCACAACATTGCCAACTACTCCTTCGCCATGGGCTTGTTCGCCCTTGGTCTGGGTGGTTGGCAGATCCTGCTCTCGTTGGCGATCGGCGCGGCGCTGGTGTACTGCTTCATGAACCTTTCCGGCTACATGGGGCAGAAGACCGGCGTGCCCTTCCCGGTAATCAGCCGCATTGCCTTCGGCATCCACGGCGCGCAGCTCCCGGCGCTGATCCGCGCGGTGATCGCCATCGCCTGGTTCGGTATCCAGACCTACCTCGCCTCGGTGGTGCTGCGCGTGCTGCTGACTGCCGTGTGGCCGCAGGTCGCGGCCTACGACCACGACAGCATCCTCGGGCTGTCGAGCCTGGGTTGGGTGTGCTTCGTGGGCATCTGGCTGGTGCAACTGGTGATCCTCGCCTACGGCATGGAGATGGTGCGCCGCTATGAAGCGTTCGCCGGCCCGGTGATCCTGCTCACGGTGGCCAGCCTGGCCGTGTTCATGTACTTCAAGGCCGACGCGCGCATCGCCTGGTCGGTGGCCGAACCATTGAGCGGCTACGAGATGTGGCGCAACATCTTCGCCGGCGGTGCCCTGTGGCTGGCGATCTACGGCACCCTGGTGCTCAACTTCTGCGACTTCGCCCGCTCGGCGCCTTGCCGCAAGACCATTCGCGTGGGTAACTTCTGGGGCCTGCCGGTGAACATCCTGGTGTTCGCCGCGATCACCGTGGTGCTGTGCGGCGCGCAGTTCCAGATCAACGGCCAGATCATCGACAGCCCCACACAGATCGTCGCCAGCATCCCCAATACCGCCTTTCTGGTACTGGGCTGCCTGGCCTTCCTGATCGTCACCGTGGCGGTAAACATCATGGCCAACTTCGTCGCCCCGGCGTTCGTGCTGAGCAACCTGGCGCCACGCCACCTGAACTTCCGCCGCGCCGGCCTGATCAGCGCCACCCTGGCGGTGGTGATCCTGCCGTGGAACCTCTACAACAGCCCGCTGGTGATCGTGTACTTCCTCTCAGGCCTCGGCGCCCTGCTCGGCCCGCTGTACGGCGTGATCATGGCCGACTACTGGCTGCTGCGCCGGGGCCGTATCAACGTGCCCGAGCTGTACAGCGAGAACCCCGCCGGCACCTACCACTACACCCGAGGCATCAACCTGCGCGCGGTGGCGGCGTTCATCCCCGCCGCGCTACTGGCCATTGTCCTGGCCCTGGTGCCCAACTTCCACGGCGTGGCGCCGTTCTCGTGGCTGATCGGGGCCGGCATCGCCGCCGCCGTCTACCTGCTGATCGCGCCGCGACACGGCCAGTACGCCGATGTCAGCGGCGAGTGCATCGCCGTCGACCACAGCAGCCACTGAATTCAGGGAGATTCTTCATGCGTATTCTGATTGCCAACGTCAACACCACCGAAGCCATCACCGAAGCCATCGCCGAGCAGGCGCGCAGCGTCGCCGCGCCCGGCACCGAGATTGTCGGGCTGACGCCCTGGTTCGGGGCCGAGTCGGTCGAGGGCAACTTCGAGAGCTACCTGGCCGCCATCGCCGTGATGGACCGGGTGCTGGCCTATGAAGGGCCTTACGATGCGGTGATCCAGGCTGGCTACGGCGAGCATGGCCGCGAGGGCTTGCAGGAGTTGCTCGACGTGCCGGTGGTGGACATCACCGATGCGGCCGCCAGCACCGCCATGTACCTGGGCCACGCCTATTCGGTGGTGACTACCCTGGACCGCACCGTGCCGCTGATCGAGGACCGTCTGCGACTGTCCGGCCTGTACGACCGCTGCGCCTCGGTGCGCGCCAGCGGGCTGGCAGTGCTGGAGCTGGAGGCCGACCCACGGCGTGCAGTGGAGGCCATCGTCGAACAGGCCGAGCGCGCGGTGCGCGAGGACAAGGCCGAGGTCATCTGCCTGGGTTGTGGCGGGATGGCCGGGCTCGATGAGCAGATTCGCCAGCGCACCGGGGTGCCGGTGGTCGATGGCGTGAGTGCGGCGGTGACCATCGCCGAATCGCTGGTGCGGATGGGGTTGAGCACGTCCAAGGTGCGTACCTACGCCACACCCCGGGCGAAGAAAGTGGTGGGTTGGCCGATGCGTTTCGGGCGTTGAGTGAAGGTTGACTGTACCGGCCTCTTCGCCGGCAAGCCGGCTCCCACAGGCATGTGACAAGCGCCGAACCTGTAGGAGCCGGCTTTGCCGGCGAAGAGGCCAGTGCAATCAACACAACATCCTGGCCAATCGCTCCCCACTGCCGCATGCCAGGGTGAACCCCAGCGCCCCATGCCCCAGGTTCATCCACAGGTTGCAGTAAGCCGTGGCACCGATGATCGGCACCCCGGTCGGTGTCGCCGGCCGCATCCCCGCCCATTCCACTGCCTGGCTGTAATCCGCGGCCCCCGGCAATGTCTCGCCCGCCAACCGACGCATGCTGCGTAGCCGGCCGGCATCCACCGACTCGTCATAGCCGACGATGTCCACCATCGCCGCCACTCGCAGTTTCTGGTCAAGCCGTGCATAGACGATCTTGCGTTCGTAGTCGGTGATGCTGACTTCCGGCGCCTGGTGCGCGGCTGTGATGGGAGCGCTCAGGCTATAGCCCTTCAACGGATAGACCGGCAGCACCAACCCAGGCAACACCAGCCCCGGGCTACGGTGACCGGCGCACAGCACCAAGCGCTCGACATCAAGTTGTTCCTCCCCAAGCGCCAACCCGACCACCCTGTCACCACGGGTAATCAGCCGAGAAACGTGCCTGCCCAACAGGATTCGGCACAGACCGGACGCCAGCAGGCGCTCGGCCAGGCGCTGGCAGAACAAGTGACAATCAGCGACTTCCTCATCGGGCGTGAACACCCCACCGATAAAAGGCGCATCGGCCAACGCCGGGTCCAGCCTGCGCAGATCGACGGCGGTCAGGACCTGCTGGCTCTGCGGGTCAAGCAAATGATCACGTCCGTGGGAGAAGGCTTTTTGTGTTCGAAAGGCAACCAGTTTGCCATTGCGCCGCCAGGCGAAGTCCTCCAGGCCATCGGCTTCGCGCCAACGCGCCAGGGCTGCCTGGCTTTCAAGTGCGAGGCTCAGCAGTTGAGCCGCATTGCGCTGGTTTGTAGTCCGTCGGCAGGCGAGCACAAAAGCCGCCAACCATCGCCACTGCGCAGGGTCCATGCGTAGCCGCAGGCGCAGTGGCGAATCGCCCTGCAGCAACCATCCAAGCGCCTGCCAGGGCACGCCGGCATCGGCCAGCGGCGCCACGTAGCGATAGGACAACTGCCCGCCATTGGCGAAGCTGGTGGCACTGGCCAGGCTGTCACGCGCCTCGACCAGGTCGACCGACATCCCCTCGCGCACCAATGCGTAGGCTGTCGCCAGGCCGACCACCCCACCCCCGATCACCGTCACCCGCTGGCTCATCGCACATCCCTGTCCAAGTCTGCAGACCGAGACAGTAGCAGCAGGTCAGGTCGGACAGCCATCCTCGCCGTGGTCGAGCCCCTGGCGCACGTTGCGGCTGAGCAGGCTGGCCTTTCCGTCACGCCAGGTCAGGGTGAGCACGTAAAGCGTGTCGAAATCGTCGCCGCTCCAGTCTTCGGTGATCACCCGCTTCTCGCCAAGGGCCTTGCCGGCCACGGTGTTGATGAGTTCCGGCAGGTAGCCATGGGACCAGGCAGTGTAGACCGTGGCGTTGCGGTACTTGTCGCGCAGCAGCTCGTCGGCGAGGTCGTCGGTGTCGTTGGCGCCGTAGTCGATGTTCACCGGCAGGCCCAGGCGGATGGCGCTGGGGGTGATGGTCATGAGCGGGCGAATGTAGCTGTAGCTTTGCTCCTGGCTGCCCTCCTCGACATGCCGCAAGGGGTTGGCGGCGAACACGTAGTCGGCCTTGCCGAAACGCTCTGGCAACAACGTGGCCAGGTCCAGGGCGCGGTTGAGCCCCTGGCAGTTCAACTGCCCAAGCCCCTCGCCAGGTTTTTCGGCGTGGCGCAGGAACACCAGTGTCTGAGTGCCGTCCACCGGTTGCGCGCGGCTTTCAACCACGTCCAACGCCAACGGCACAGCCGCAGCGGCGAGCGTCAGGCTCAACAACAGGTGGCGGCGACGGCGCAGGAAAGTTGGCAACTTCATCAAGGCAGGCTCTTGTGACAAGGAGAATCGGGATGCCTCGCCACATTGCCCTGCGGCCGCAGCCGCCGGGCGTCCCTGTCGTGAATGCCGTCCGTGGCAGCGAGTGAGGGTCAGAGTCCCCTCAAGCCCTTTGGTTCCTCCCTGAGTGCACATGCCATTCCTTCGACAAGCTCACACTAGTGCTTGTGTGTTGCCGAATTATGGCGTTTGGCTCAATCGTCGCGGGTCAGCACTTCGAGCAGTTCGATCTCGAAGGTCAGGTCCGAATTCGGTGGAATCTTGCCCATGGTCCGTTCGCCATAGCCCAGGTGTGCAGGCACCTGCAGCTTGCGCTTGCCACCGACGCGCATGCCCATCAGGCCCTGGTCCCAGCCTTTGATCACCCGGCCGGTGCCGATCACGCACTGGAACGGCTTGCCGCGCGACCAGGACGAGTCGAACTCGCTGCCGTCGGCCAGCCAGCCGGTGTACTGGGTGGTGATCAGCGCGCCCTTGACCACGGCCTTGCCGTCGCCTTCTTGCAGGTCGGTGATGTGCAGTTCGCTGTTCATGGTCGGATTCTCCCCTGGGCATTCAAAGGGCGCCGTTTTCTCAGGAATGCCGTGGTTTGGCAAGCGTTCATCGCAGCTGCTATTGCGCGGTGAACCGCTCGAACGCCTCCTGGCCGGTCCATTCCTCGGTCTGGTTCTTGAAGCAGTACCAGGCGGGTTTTTCGTCTATGAAGATCTGCAGGTTGAAGTCCCAGGCTTCGTCGCCGTCGAGCAGGCCGATGGGCAGGATGTAGATGTCGCTCTGCTTTACGCGATAGAACAGGTGGGTGCCGCAGTGGCTGCAGAAACCGCGTTGGGCCCAGGGGGAAGAGTCGTAGACGCTGGGCTCGGGGCCTTCGATCTGCGGGGGCTGGGTGCAATGCACGGCCAGCAGCGGGCCGCCGGTCCACTTGCGGCACATGCTGCAATGGCAGGCGCTGATCTGGGTGTTGTCGACGGTGGCCTTGAGGTGGGTTTTGCCGCAGAGGCAGGTGCCTTGTTTTTCCAGGGGCATTTGGGGAGCTCCGTGCTGGGTTGGGGGATTGGGAGTATAGGCTTCGGCTTCGGCTTCGGCTTCGGCTTCGGCTTCGGCTTCGGCTTCGGCTTCGGCTTCGGCTTTTCAGAGTGTGGGTTTGAAGGCTATTGAGCATATCCATTGGCGATGGT
>NZ_JAMSHW010000019.1:0-90963 GCF_023757525.1 Pseudomonas sp. MWU13-3659
TCGATCTGGAGAGCGCCGGAGAAACCAAGGCGGGCATCTATCAAGGTCACCACGATCTCAAGACAGGTGCCTGGCGGCTCCGACACCTATCTATATAGAAGAAGGAGCCCCCAAAAAACAAAGCGGGGAGGCCTGCCGGCCTCCCCACTCTATATAGCTTCATAACACCCCAGCAGCCCGCAACCGCTCCACAGCCCCAGCATCCAACCCCAGCACATCCCCCAACACCGCCTCGGTATGCTCCCCCAATAACGGCGGTGCCTGTCGATACTCCACCGGCGTCTCCGACAACCTGATCGGGCTGGCCACCTGCGGCACACTGCCCGCCAACGGATGATCCATCTTCACCGCCAGCCCGCGCGCAAGCACCTGCGGGTCCTGGAACATTCGCGCCAGGTCGTTGATCGGGCCACAAGGCACTCCCGCCTTCTCCAACTCACCGATCCACTGCGCCGTGGTCTTGAACACCGTGGCCTGACGAATCAATGGAATCAGCTCGGCCCGGTTGGCCACCCTCTGCTTATTAGTGGCAAACCGCGGATCGTCCGCCCACTGCGGCTGGCCAGCCACCTCTGCAAACTTGCGGAACTGCCCGTCATTACCCACGGTAAGAATGAAATCACCATCCGCCGTCGGGAAATCCTGGTAAGGCACGATGTTGGGATGCGCATTACCCAGTCGACGGGGAGGAGTACCCGTGGTGAGGTAGTTCATCGCCTGGTTGGCCAGGCAGGCCACCTGCACATCCAGTAACGCCATGTCGATGTGCTGGCCGACACCAGCCTGGTCACGGTGGGCGAGGGCAGCCAGGATCGCCACCGTGGAATATAACCCGGTGAGGATATCGGTCAGGGCGACGCCCACCTTCATAGGACCTGCGCCGTCCTCACCCTCCGGACGCCCGGTCAGGCTCATCAGCCCGCCCAGCCCCTGGATCATGAAGTCATAGCCCGCACGCTTGGCATACGGTCCCGTCTGGCCAAAGCCTGTGATCGAGCAATAGATGAGTTTCGGATTCACCGCCTTCAGGCTCTGGTAATCCAACCCATAGCCAGCCAACCCGCCGACCTTGAAGTTCTCGATGACGATATCCGACTTCGCCGCCAGCTCCCGCACCAGGCGCTGGCCTTCCGGCTGGGTGAAATCGATGGTCACCGAACGCTTGTTGCGGTTGGCCGACAGGTAGTAGGCCGCCTCGCTGGTGTTCTCGCCCTGGGCGTCACGCAGGAAGGGCGGCCCCCAGGAGCGGGTGTCGTCACCCAAGCCCGGACGCTCGACCTTGATCACGTCAGCGCCAAGGTCAGCCAGGATCTGGCCGGACCATGGGCCGGCCAGTACCCGGGAAAGATCCAGCACCCGCAGATGGGAAAGCGCACCCATGGCCTGGCTCCTCTATTAATAGAACGCCTGGATGCCGGTCTGTGCACGCCCCAGGATCAGCGCATGCACATCATGGGTACCTTCATAGGTGTTGACCACCTCGAGGTTGACCAGGTGGCGAGCCACGCCGAACTCGTCGGAGATGCCGTTGCCGCCGAGCATGTCGCGAGCCATCCGGGCGATATCCAGCGCCTTGCCGCAGGAGTTGCGCTTCATGATCGAGGTAATTTCAACCGCCGCAGTGCCTTCATCCTTCATCCGCCCCAGGCGCAGGCAGCCTTGCAGGGCGAGGGTGATCTCGGTCTGCATGTCGGCCAGCTTCTTCTGGATCAGCTGGTTGGCGGCCAATGGGCGACCGAACTGCTGGCGGTCGAGGGTGTACTGGCGCGCGGTGTGCCAGCAAGCTTCGGCGGCGCCCAGCGCACCCCAGGAAATGCCGTAGCGGGCCGAGTTCAGGCAGGTGAACGGGCCCTTCAGGCCGCGGACATCCGGGAAGATGTTTTCTTCCGGCACGAACACGTTGTCCATGACGATTTCGCCGGTAATCGAAGCGCGCAGGCCGACCTTGCCGTGAATCGCCGGGGCACTGAGGCCCGCCCAGCCTTTCTCCAGGACGAAACCGCGGATGTCACCGGCATCATCCTTGGCCCACACCACGAACACATCGGCGATCGGGCTGTTGGTGATCCACATCTTCGAGCCGGTCAGGCGATAGCCACCCTCGACCTTGCGCGCGCGGGTAATCATCGAGCCTGGGTCGGAGCCATGGTTGGGCTCGGTCAGGCCGAAGCAGCCGATCCACTCGCCGCTGGCCAGCTTGGGCAGGTACTTCTGTTTCTGGGCTTCGGTACCGAACTCGTTGATCGGCACCATCACCAGCGACGACTGCACGCTCATCATCGAGCGGTAGCCGGAGTCGATGCGCTCGACCTCGCGAGCGATCAGGCCATAGCACACATAGTTGAGGCCGCTGCCACCGTACTGCTCGGGGATGGTTGCGCCTAGCAGGCCGACTTCGCCCATCTCGCGGAAGATCGCAGGGTCGGTCTGCTCATGGCGGAAAGCTTCGAGCACACGTGGCGCCAACTTGTCCTGGGCGAACTGATAAGCGCTGTCGCGGACCATGCGCTCTTCTTCAGTGAGCTGCTGATCAAGCAGCAGGGGGTCGATCCAGTTGAAGCTTGCTTTACCGGCCATGTGCGGATGCCTCGAGAGAAGGTGGGGGCGGATATTTTTTTGTTGCATTGATCCTAGGCCTGTTCGGCCATCGGGACAAACGAGGATTGCGCACGGTTTAGTGATATTTTCTCACTCCGTGATCAGTGCAAAGCCGCAATAAACGGCGAACAAGTGAGGTTGACGTACATGCGCCGCAAGATCCCCAGCACCACCGCCCTGGTCTGCTTCGAGGCGGCCGCCCGGCACGAGAGCTTCACCAAGGCCGCCCAGGAACTGGCCCTGACCCAGGGCGCCGTCTGTCGGCAGATTGGTGGACTGGAGGCTTTCCTGAATGTGGAGCTGTTTCGCCGCTCACGCCGGGGTGTGAAGCTGACCGAGGCAGGGCTGTCCTATAGCCGACAGGTGGCCGCGCAACTGGATGCGGTAGAGCGCGACACCCTGTCGGTGATGCGTCAGCAGGGCGCCAATGTGATCGAACTGGCGGTCGTGCCGACCTTCGGCACCCAGTGGCTATTGCCACGCCTCAAGGAGTTCCAGCAGCAGCACCCGGAAGTCACGGTCAACCTGACCAACCGCACCCGCCCGTTCCTATTCGCCGACACCCCCTTCGACGCCGCCATCTATTTCGGTGACGCCGACTGGTCGGGCACCCAGGCACACAGGCTGATGGGCGAGAACCCGATGCCCGTGTGCAGTCCGGCGTTGCTGGGTGGGCAGGGCAGCCTTGATGCCGAACGAATCGCCGAGTTGCCCCTGTTGCAGCAAACCACCCGGCCCTACGCCTGGCGGCAGTGGTTCGCCTGCCTCGGCATGAGCGTGGAACGCGACATGACCGGCCCGCGCTATGAACTATTCTCCATGCTGGCCCAGGCAGCGATGCACGAGATGGGCATCGCGCTGATTCCACCGTTCCTGATCCAACGCGAACTGGAGGAGGGCAGGCTGGTGGTCGCTAACAGGCATGCCCTGGCCAGCGACAAGGCCTACCATCTGATGATTCCCGAACGAAAGGTCGAATCCGCGTCATTACGGGCCTTCCGCGACTGGCTGATAGCCCAGGCAGTGCAGTACACGGCAGCGAATCCATTGGGGAAACCATAGAGGCTGACCCCGTAGTCAATTATTTTAAACACCTACAGATGTATGGATTTGTCGCAAATCCGTAATCTGTTCCGCTGTGCGTTAAAAACCCTTTCAACCCTAGCAACCATGCGGGTTTGCAGCTTATTTTGCGACATTCACCAAGCCGCTGACGAAAACAGCGGAAAAAATTTCAAATTTTCTCCTAAGCTCCGGATAGCGCGTGCTTGACGCTTTCTTACCGATTCGTTGCGACATAGGGTCACAGGGTGACTTGTAGTTTTAAGTTCGTTTCGCTTCAGAACCGGTTGAAGGCCCTCGGGTTCGTCTGCAAAATGCCTCCCCCGCCCCGATTCAGGCGGAGTCGTGCTCTACGGCCGCCCAGCCGCACCACCCGAAGTGCGCTGGTTTCCATAAAGACAATAAAGGTCACCGAAGGAGACATAGTCGTGCACATTGGTGTTCCTCTCGAGACGCAGACGGGTGAGACAAGGGTCGCCGCGACCCCGGAAACCATCAAGAAACTGGTAGGCCAGGGCCATCAGGTCACCGTGCAACGGGGGGCAGGGCTCAACGCCAGCATTCCGGACAGTGCCTATGAAGCCGTGGGCGCCAAGCTAGGCGAAGCCACCGACGCATTCGGCGCGCAGCTGGTGCTCAAGGTGGTCGCGCCCAATGACCAGGAACTGGCGCTGATCAACAGCGGCAGCCTGCTGGTGGGCATGCTCAACCCCTTCAACAGCGAACTGATCGGCAAGATGGCCGAACGCGGCGTCACCGCCTTCGCCCTGGAAGCCGCGCCACGCACTTCGCGGGCCCAGAGCCTCGACGTGTTGTCCTCCCAGGCCAACATCGCCGGCTACAAGGCCGTGCTGCTGGCCGCCCATTACTACCCGCGCTTCATGCCCATGCTGATGACCGCCGCTGGTACTGTGAAGGCCGCCCGCGTGCTGATCCTTGGCGCAGGCGTCGCCGGCCTGCAGGCCATCGCCACGGCCAAGCGCCTGGGTGCGGTGATCGAGGCGTCCGACGTGCGCCCGGCGGTGAAGGAGCAGATCGAGTCGCTGGGGGCCAAGTTCATCGACGTGCCCTACGAGACCGATGAAGAACGCGAGTGCGCCGAAGGTGTCGGCGGCTATGCCCGGCCGATGCCGGCCAGCTGGATGCAACGCCAGGCCCAGGCCGTGCACGAGCGCGCCAAGCAGGCCGACATCGTCATCACCACCGCGCTGATTCCCGGGCGCAAGGCGCCGACCCTGCTCAGCGCAGAGACCGTGGCGCAAATGAAACCCGGCTCGGTGGTCATCGACCTCGCGGCAGCCCAGGGCGGCAACTGCCCGCTGACCGTCGCCGACCAGGTGGTGCAGTCGAACGGCGTGATCATCGTCGGCCCGACCAACCTGCCGGCCCAGCTCGGTGCCGACGCCTCGGCACTGTATGCCCGCAACCTGCTGGACTTCATGAAGCTGCTGTTCGACAAGGACGGCAACCTGGTCATCAACCTCGAAGACGACATCGTCGCCGCGTGCCTGATGTGCCGCGACGGCCAGGTCGTGCGCAAGAACGGCTGAGGAGCACGACAATGGAAGACATGCTGATTTCCCACGGGATCTACAACCTGATCATCTTCGTGCTGGCCATCTACGTGGGCTACCACGTGGTGTGGAACGTCACCCCGGCCCTGCACACGCCGCTGATGGCGGTCACCAATGCCATCTCCGCGATCGTCATCGTCGGCGCCATGCTGGCCGCCGCGCTGACCGTCACCCCGGCCGGCAAGGTGATGGGCACCCTGGCCGTGGCGCTGGCCGCGGTCAACGTGTTCGGTGGCTTCCTGGTCACCCGCCGCATGCTGGAAATGTTCAAGAAGAAAACCAAGAACGAGGCGCAGAAGTAAGCATGAGCATGAATCTGGTAACGCTTCTGTACCTGGTCGCCTCGATCTGCTTCATCCAGGCGCTCAAGGGCCTCTCGCACCCGACCACCTCACGCCGCGGCAACCTGTTCGGCATGATCGGCATGGGGATCGCGATCCTCACCACGGTCGGGCTGATCTACAAGCTTGGCGCTGAACTGGCAACCGCCGGCATCGGCTATGTGATCGTCGGCCTGCTGGTCGGCGGCAGCGCCGGCTCGATCATGGCCAAGCGCGTCGAGATGACCAAGATGCCCGAGTTGGTCGCCTTCATGCACAGCATGATCGGCCTGGCCGCGGTATTCATCGCCATCGCCGCGGTGCTCGAGCCACAATCGCTGGGCATCGTCGCCAGCATCAGCGACCCGATCCCCACCGGCAACCGCCTGGAACTGTTCCTGGGCGCGGCCATCGGTGCCATCACCTTCTCGGGTTCGGTGATCGCCTTCGGCAAGCTGTCGGGCAAGTACAAGTTCCGCCTGTTCCAGGGCGCACCGGTACAGTTCGCCGGCCAGCACAAGCTGAACCTGATCCTGGGCCTGGCGACCATCGCCCTGGGGCTGCTGTTCACTTTCACCGGCCACTACAGCGCCTTCACCCTGATGCTGGCCCTGGCCTTCGTCATGGGCGTGCTGATCATCATCCCCATCGGCGGCGCCGACATGCCGGTAGTGGTGTCGATGCTCAACAGCTACTCGGGCTGGGCGGCGGCCGGTATCGGCTTCTCGCTGAACAACTCGATGTTGATCATCGCAGGTTCGCTGGTGGGCTCCAGCGGTGCGATCCTCTCGTACATCATGTGCAAGGCAATGAACCGCTCGTTCTTCAACGTCATCCTCGGCGGCTTCGGCGGCGATACCGATGCCGGCGCGGCACAGGGTTCGAAGGAGCAGCGCCCGGTGAAGTCCGGCTCGGCCGACGACGCCACCTTCCTGCTGAGCAACGCCGACAGCGTGATCATCGTCCCCGGCTACGGCCTGGCGGTGGCCCGCGCCCAGCACGCGCTCAAGGAGCTGACCGAGAAACTGACCCACAACGGCGTGACCGTGAAGTACGCGATCCACCCGGTGGCGGGGCGCATGCCTGGGCACATGAACGTGCTGCTGGCCGAGGCCGAGGTACCCTACGACCAGGTGTTCGAGATGGAAGACATCAACGCCGAGTTCGGCCAGGCCGACGTGGTACTGGTGCTGGGCGCCAACGACGTGGTCAACCCGGCGGCGAAGAACGATCCGAAATCGCCGATCGCCGGCATGCCGATCCTCGAAGCCTTCAAGGCCAAGACCATCATCGTCAACAAGCGCTCCATGGCCAGCGGCTACGCCGGTCTGGACAACGAACTGTTCTACCTGGACAAGACCATGATGGTGTTCGGTGACGCGAAGAAGGTCATCGAGGACATGGTCAAGGCGGTGGACTGATCAGCCCTTCTATATATAGAAGCGCATAAGGCCCCCGGGAGATATTCCCGGGGGCCTTTTCGTTTGCTTGATCCAGATCAACGGCTCTATTTCCGGCCTTCGCCTACGACCATGGTCGCGGGACGGCACCAGGCGAAATCTCTAGACTGCGCTTCCAGTAGCCTCAGTAGCCCGAGATAACAATCCATGTACCGTGATCGTATCCGCTTGTCCTCCCTGCACAGCAAGGTAATGAGTGCGGCTGATGCCGCTGGCCTGATCCAGGACGGCATGACCGTCGGCATGAGCGGTTTCACCCGCGCCGGCGAAGCCAAGGCCGTGCCTCACGCACTGGCCGAACGCGCCAAACAGTCGCCGCTGAAGATCAGCCTGATGACCGGCGCCAGCCTGGGCAACGACCTGGACAAGCAACTGACCGAAGCCGGCGTGCTGGCTCGCCGCATGCCCTTCCAGGTCGACAGCACCCTGCGCAAGGCCATCAATGACGGCAAGGTGATGTTCATCGACCAGCACCTGTCGGAAACCGTCGAGCAGCTGCGCAACAAACAGCTCACCCTGCCGGATATCGCGGTCATCGAAGCGGTGGCGATCACCGAACAGGGCCACATCGTGCCGACCACTTCCGTCGGCAACTCGGCCAGCTTCGCGATTTTCGCCAAGCAGGTCATCGTCGAGATCAACCTGTCGCACAACGCCAACCTCGAAGGCCTGCACGACATCTATATCCCGACCTACCGCCCGACCCGCACGCCGATCCCGCTGGTGAAGGTCGACGACCGCATCGGCAGCACCGCCATCCCGATCGATCCGGCCAAGATCGTCGGCATCGTCATCAGCGACCAGCCGGACTCGCCGTCCACCGTGCTGCCGCCCGACCACGAAACCCAGGGCATCGCCGACCACCTGATCGCCTTCCTTAAAGGCGAAGTGGACGCCGGCCGCATGAGCAACAACCTCGGCCCGCTGCAGGCCGGCATCGGCAGCATCGCCAACGCGGTGATGTGCGGCCTGATCGAGTCACCATTCGAAAACCTGACCATGTACTCCGAAGTGCTGCAGGACTCGACCTTCGACCTGATCGACGCAGGCAAGCTGAGCTTCGCCTCGGGCAGCTCGATCACCCTGTCGAGCCGCCGCAACGCCGATGTGTTCGGCAACCTGGAGCGCTACAAGGACAAGCTGGTGCTGCGCCCGCAGGAGATCTCCAACCACCCTGAAGTGGTGCGTCGCCTGGGGATCATCGGCATCAACACGGCGCTGGAGTTCGACATCTACGGCAACGTCAACTCGACCCACGTCTGCGGCACCAAGATGATGAACGGCATCGGTGGCTCGGGCGACTTCGCCCGCAACGCCCACCTGGCGATCTTCGTCACCAAGTCGATCGCCAAGGGTGGCGCGATTTCCAGCGTGGTGCCGATGGTCAGCCACGTCGACCACACCGAGCATGACGTGGACATCCTGGTGACCGAAGTAGGCCTGGCTGACCTGCGTGGCCTGGCGCCCCGCGAGCGCGCCCGGGTGATCATCGACAACTGCGTGCACCCGGATTACCGCGCCGCGCTGAACGACTACTTCGAGCGCGCCTGCCAGCGCGGCGGCCATACCCCGCACATCCTGCGCGAGGCCTTGAGCTGGCACGAGAACCTGGAAGAGACCGGGCGCATGCTCGTCGGCTGACGCCACAACTGTACCGATCGCGGAGCAAGCCGCCTTGCCCCGCGATCCCAGCCCCTCGCCACGCTCCCCGCAGGAGCCAGCCTTGCTGGCGATGCCCGGCATAGCCGGGCCGGCTCTCATATATTTACCGACCTGACACCGCTTCCGTAGGAGCGGCTTCAGCCGCGATCACCCACGAAACGGGTGCCAGACACCGCGTTGTCTGCATCGCGGCTAAAGCCGCTCCTACAGGCCACCACCAGCAACGACATAAACTGTTCTACTGTACCTGTAAAAGTCACACTTCCCGCCAAGTGATTTCTCAACCCCTTCACAAAACGCACCAATAACGTGCAGACCAGTACAGTTCCGTCACTTTCGAGTGCAACAGTAGGGTTACACAGTTAACTGAGTCATCGTATTACAGCAGAACTGTATCTACTGTTATGGACAACGGAGGAGGAAGATGGGCACCAGTTAAATCACTCCCTAATGCCGCCACAAGCGGAAGGATGACACATCATGGAACGTACCCTCAGTTCCGACCTGGTTTTCGAAAACACCCAAGCCTCCAACGCTGCCCTGCCGCTGCGCGTCCTGTCCACCCTGGTTCTGTGGCAGCGCCGCATGGCCAGCCGCCGCCAACTGGCGCGCCTGGACTCCCGCCTGCTGGCCGACGCCGGTATCAGCGAGTCGCAGCGCTACGAAGAGCTCAGCAAGCCGTTCTGGCGCTAAGCTTCGGTCGCCGACCCGCGTCGGCACCGCGAATTCAGAAGAACCCGTCGCAGGCAACTGCGACGGGTTTTCTGTTTGTATGGCCCGTATTAGACGCGTCACAACAAGAACCGTAACAGTTTTGTATTAACAACTATCGACAGGTACAGTTACGAATTGTGATGTTTCTCCGCCCCGAGCGGCAGAACCACGGCGTGTTACGCTTGTCCTACACGCCTGGTAGAAAACGTACCGTGACGAACCCAGCCAGCGTCCGATAAGCAGATCCACCCAGCCCCTGTGCAGGAGTCCCTCGACCATGTCCCGTAATCATCTGTTTGGCGCCGCCCTGTTGCTGGCCTTCGCCGGCGCAGCCAACGCCACCAGCTTCGTCGTCACCACCGATGCCGTGGTGGGCGCCGTCGCCGCCACCACCGACGCCACGTCCGACATTTCCTCGTCGTTCCGTGACGACAAGATCGTCCAGGCCGCCCGCGACGATGCCGCCAGCTTCGTCGGCAGCGAAGGCGCGATCCGCGGCGCCAAGCTGGAAAGCGCATTCGTGCACATCCGCCAGCAACTGCCCGAGCTGCAAGCCAGCGACGCGCAGCTGGCACGCGCCATCCTCGCCCTCTGATAGAGCCGGCTCCACACCCGGATTCACTGGCCCTGCCCAGGGAATCCGGAGTAGCCTTCGCAGCCCGAGATCATCGCCCCAGAAAGCCCATGCGTTATCTGTTGCCCTTGTTGTTCGCCCTCGCCGGCGTGGGAAGCGCCCATGCCATGGATGCCACCACCCAGGCACCGTTCCTGACCGGCTTCGTCACCAGCCAGGTGACCAGCGCGCCCTTCGACCGCAAGCTGGTCGCGGGCGCTCGAGACGATGCCGCAGCCTTCGTCGCCAGCGACGGCCTGATCCGTGGAGCCCGCCTGCAAGCGGCGCTCAACATGCTGCGCCAGGGCTGTTCGCGGCACTCCGTCGGCGACCTTGAACTGGCCGAAGCGATTCTCGTCCAATAACCACACCACTCCTCGTATTCCCGGAGATGCTCCATGCGTAAACCGCTGATCGCCGCCACCCTCGGCATGCTGCTACTGGCCGACCTTGCCCAGGCCCACACCCTGGTGGCCACCAGCAACATCATCGTCCGTGCCTTCGGCCGTTCGATCGACTTCACCTCCGACACCACCACCTCGATCCGCGATTCAAAGGTCGTGCGCGAAGCCCATGACGACGCCGCCAGCTTCGTCGCCAGCAACGGCGATATCCGCGGCGCCCAGCTCGAAGCGGCCTTCGACACCCTGCGCGCCCGCGTGCCTGAAGCGCGCGACGCCAGCGACCAGGTCCTGGCCGAAGCCATCCTCGCCCTGTGAAGCGCGCGCGTGCCTGGCTGCTCGGCTGCGCCCTGACGCTGCTCGGCACGCCCGCCCTGGCCGACCTGCAACTGGTACTGCAGGCAGACGGCCTCGACCCACAGCAGCAACAGGCCAGCCAGGCGCTGCTCGATGAAGCCATGGCCAAGCTGCCACCGCGTTTCAAGCAACAGCTGGACCGCCGTATCCTGGTCAGCTGGAGCGAGCGTATGCCCGAGGACGCTTACGGCCAAGCGTCGCCGGTCGCCACGCTGGACCTCAATCGCCGCCTGCTGCCCAGCCTCGCCGACGGCAGCGCCGCCCGCGAGAAGACCAACCGCCCCCATGGCACGGTCCGCGAAGAACTGCTGGCCACCGTCCTGCATGAACTGACCCACATCTACGACCGCGCCCGCCTGTGGCCGGCCACCGAGCGCCAGATGATCTCGCGCTGCAAGCGCCAGCAGGGCACGCTCGGCAAGATCGGCCTGCCGGAGGATTGTCGAGGCCAGGCAGAACGCCGCTTCACCTTGAGTGACGACCCGCGCCTGCTCGACCTGGCCGGTTGGCCGCAATACGTCGGCCGCCGCGGCGAGCGCGAGCAGCACAACGGCCAACTCGTGCGCAGCCCTGACAGCTATGAACTGAGCAGCCCGAAAGAGTTCATTGCGGTCAACATGGAGTACTTCCTCCTCGACCCCAGCTACGGCTGCCGCCGCCCGGCACTGAACCAGTACCTGCGTGACCACTTCGGTTGGGCGCCGCAACAGGACGCCTGCGCCAAGGGCCTGCCGTTCCTCAACGCCGGCAACGACTTCGCCCGCCAACCGCTCGGCGAGATCGACCCGGAGCGCGTCTACGAAGTCGACTACCTGCTCGCCGAAGCCAATCAGAACTGGGTCAGCCGCTGGGGCCACAGCATGCTGCGCCTGGTGATCTGCGCCCCCGGCCGCCCACGTGGCCCGGCATGCCGGCTCGACCTCGACCAGCACCTGGTGCTGTCGTACCGCGCCTTCGTCAACGATGTGCAGTTGTCCAGCTGGGACGGCCTGGTCGGCGCCTATCCCTCGCGCCTGTTCGTGCTACCACTGGGGCAGGTGATCGACGAGTACACCAAGACCGAATTGCGCAGCCTGGCTTCGGTGCCCATCAAGCTCAGCCGTGATGAAATCGAGAACCTGGTGCGCCAGGCCGCCGAGATGCATTGGAGCTACGACGGCAACTACTACTTCCTGTCCAACAACTGCGCGGTGGAATCGCTGAAGCTGCTGCGCAGCGGCACCGGCAACCCCCGCTTCAACGACCTGGACAGCATCATGCCCAATGGCCTGCTCGAGGTCATGAAGGGCAGGGGGCTGGCGGACACCCGCGTGCTGGACGACCCTCGGGAGGCGTTGCGCCTGGGTTATCGCTTCGACTCCTACCGCGACCGCTACCAGGCCATGTTCGATGTACTGCGCAAACACTTGCCGATCAAGCAGGCCGCCGTGGAAGACTGGCTGGCCCTGGACGCCGAACAACGCAGGCAGTGGTTCGACCGCGCCGACCTGCGCACCAGCGCCGCCTTGCTGCTGCTCGAACAGGCCAGCCTGCGGCGCCAGCTATTACTGGCCCAGGACGAGGTCAAGCAACGCTACCTGAATGGCCGTGCGCTCAAGGACGGCAGCTTCGACAAGGCCAACGAAACCCTGCAGGCGATGCTGGCCAACAGCGGCTTCCTCAGCCGCCCGGCTGAGTTGCTGGGGGCCGGTGGCTATGGTTTGCCACAACCTGAAGAGCGCAAGCAGCTGGAGCAGGTGAGCAGCGAGCGCCAGGCGCAGTTGCTGCGCCTGAGCACCGACCTGGACCAGCAGGTGAGGGCGCTGCTGGGGCCGGAGCGGGGCCGGGAGATCAAGGCGGTGGAAGCCAATATCAAGCAGGTGGGTGAGCACCTGCGGGCGCTGCACAAGGCCGCCGGGGGCCTGCAGCTGCCGTGATGTCGAATCGAACCGGATCCCTGTAGGAGCGGCTTCAGCCGCGAAGCGGACACCGCGGTACCAGCGCCCGCTTCGCGGGTGATCGCGGCTGAAGCCGCTCCTACAGGGAAGTGCGTGACACAGATAGCGACATCACAGGTGCTCTTCGTCCTCCGCAGGCAACCCGTCATCCACCTTCAACCACGGCAACCGGCTACCTACCCAGATATGCCGGTTCGGCCGCACCCGCTCCGGATGATCCAGCGTGGCCACCGTCACATCGATGGTCTGCGGGCTGAGGGTGGTCATCAACGCCACATGCGCACCACACCGGCCACAGAAATACCGGCTGCAACTGGCCGGCGCCACATAACGCTGGGGTGACCCCGACAACCACTGGAAACCCTCAAGCGGCAGGGTGACCCAGGTCACCAGGGCGCCACCGCTGACCCGCCGGCAGATCGAGCAATGGCAATGGGCAACATCGCCCAGCTCCCCTTCCAAACGGTACCGCAGCGCGCCGCAATGGCAGCCGCCTTCCTCGACATTCGACATCGAATCGACCTCCCGTCGCCTCGTACCTGGCGAAAGCTGGCTGAAAGCTTGCCCACATAGGATAGCGCCACCACCGGCAGCAGACCGGTCAGCCAGGGCACCCGGAAACGTCCGCGCCCGGCCCAATCAACAACAACAATGGTGATTCTGATGTTTTCCTGTGCCCGCCTTTTCGCAGTCCCCCTCCGCCTGCTCCTCGCGCAGCGCCTGACGCGCTGATCCGCCCGAATCGTCTTTTCTTTCGCCGCGCCACGCCTGGAGTACCGCCATGCTGACCTTCCTCGGCTTCGCCATGGTCATCACCTTCATGTACCTGATCATGACCAAGCGCCTGTCGGCCTTGATTGCCCTGATCCTGGTACCGATCCTGTTCGCCCTGTTCGGCGGCTTTTCCGCCAAGATCGGCCCGATGATGCTCGAAGGCATCAGCAAGCTCGCGCCCACCGGCGTGATGCTGATGTTCGCCATTCTGTATTTCGCCCTGATGATCGACTCCGGCCTGTTCGACCCGGCCGTGCGCAAGATCCTCAAGCTGGTCAAGGGCGACCCGCTGAAAGTGTCGGTCGGCACCGCCGTGCTGGCCCTGGTGGTTTCCCTCGACGGTGACGGCGCCACCACCTACATGATCTGCTGCGCCGCCATGCTGCCACTGTACAGCCGTCTGGGGATGAGCCCGCGAATCATGGCCGGCCTGATCATCCTCGCCGGCGGGGTGATGAACATGACCCCGTGGGGCGGCCCTACCGCCCGCGCCGCCAGCGCCCTGCACGTGGACCCGTCGGACATCTTCGTGCCGATGATCCCGGCCATGGCCTTCGGCGTGGCGGCGATCCTGGCCATCGCCTACTGGTACGGCAAGCGTGAACGTGCCCGCCTGGGCGAGCTGCACCTGCCGACCGACGACATCGACCACAGCGAAATCAGCGTGTCGCAGTTCCCGGAGGCCCGCCGCCCGAAACTGATCTGGTTCAACGGCGCCCTAACCGCGGCACTGATGGTCGCGCTGATTGCCGGCCTGCTGCCGCTGCCGGTGCTGTTCATGATCGCCTTCAGTATCGCCATGATCGTCAACTACCCGTGCCTGCAGCAGCAGAAGGACCGTATCGCCGCCCACGCCTCCAGCGTGCTGGCCGTGAGCGGGTTGATCTTCGCTGCGGGCATCTTCACCGGCATTCTGTCGGGTACCGGCATGGTCGACGCCATGTCCAAGAGCCTGCTGGCGGTGATTCCGGAGGCGTTCGGCCCGTACATGGCGGTGATCACCGCCATCGTCAGCATGCCGTTCACCTTCTTCATGTCCAATGACGCCTTCTACTACGGTGTGCTGCCAGTGCTGTCGGAGTTCGCCAGCCACTACGGCGTCACCCCGGTGGAAATGGCCCGTGCGTCGATCGTCGGGCAGCCGGTACACCTGCTCAGCCCGCTGGTACCCTCCACCTACCTGCTGGTGGCCCTGGCCGGCATCGAGTTCGGCGACCACCAGCGCTTCACCCTCAAGTGGGCAGTGCTGGTGTGCCTGTGCATAATGTTCGGCGCGCTGGCCCTGGGGACGTTCCCGCTGTTCAGCACACTCTGAGACAACCGCATCACTCCACCGCAAAGCGCCCAATGCCCGGGCGCTTTGCCTTTACCGCTCGAAGGAATACACATGGAATGGCTGACCAGCCCGGAAATCTGGGTTGCCTTTTTCACCCTCACGGCCCTTGAGATCGTGCTCGGGATCGACAACATCATCATGATCTCGATCCTGGTCAGCCGCATGCCCAAGCACATGCAACCGCGCACGCGGATCTTTGGCCTGGCCCTGGCCATGGTCACGCGGATCATGCTGCTGCTGTCGATCACCTGGGTCATGCGCCTGACCGACGACCTGTTCCATGTGCTGGGCCAGGGCATCTCCGGGCGCGACCTGATCCTGTTCTTCGGTGGCCTATTCCTGCTGTGGAAGAGCTCCCAGGAGATCTACCACGGCCTGGAAGGCGAGGACGAGAGCGCGGACGAGCCGAAAGGCGCGGGCGGCAAGTTCTTCTACACCATCATCCAGATCGCCATCATCGACATCGTGTTCTCCCTGGACTCGGTGATCACCGCCGTGGGCATGGTCTCCCACGTACCGGTGATGATCGCCGCGATCATCGTCGCGGTGCTGGTGATGATGCTCTGCGCCGGCACCATCAGCGACTTCATCGACAAGCACCCTTCGCTGAAGATGCTCGCGCTTTCGTTCCTGATCGTCGTCGGTACCGTGCTGATCGCCGAATCGTTCGACGTGCACGTACCGAAAGGCTATGTGTACTTCGCCATGGCCTTCTCGCTGGCGGTAGAAGCGATCAACATCCGCATGCGCACGGCGATGGCACGTAAAAAGGGCAAGGAGCATGACCCGGTGAAACTGCGCAAGGATATTCCGGGTCAGTAAGACCAGGTGGCGCAGTCATGACAGGGCCCTTCGGGGCCCTTTTGCGTTTTTGCCAAAGGCGGTTCGCCGGCAAGCCGGCTCCTACGATGGAACACACTTCCTGTAGGAGCCGGCTTGCCGGCGAACCGCCATTGAATGTTTCAAATAGATTCCAGCCATGCCAAGCTGGCACCTGCCGCGCAAAACAACTAAAGCTTCAGTGAGCACTGAAAAAACCGCCCACCCCCGGGCCAGGCTCGCCGCTTCACCCATTGGCCCCGCGCTGGGGCACAAGACAGAAGGGGGCCCCGAACATGCTGACCCTGCTCAACCTGCTTTCCGCCGTCGCCCTGCTGGTCTGGGGCACGCACATCGTGCGTACCGGCATCCTGCGGGTATTCGGCGCGAACCTGCGCCGGGTGCTGAGCCAGAACATGAACAAGCGCCCGCTGGCATTCATCGCCGGCATCCTCGTGACCGCCATGGTGCAGAGCAGCAACGCCACCGCCATGCTGGTCACTTCGTTCGTCGGCCAGGGGCTGATGGCCATGACCCCGGCCCTGGCGATCATGCTTGGGGCCGACGTCGGTACCGCGCTGATGGCCCGGGTGCTGACCTTCGACCTGTCCTGGCTGTCGCCGCTGCTGATCTTCCTCGGGGTCATCTTCTTCCTCTCGCGCAAGCAGACACGCGCTGGCCAGCTCGGTCGCGTGGGCATCGGCCTGGGTCTGATCATCCTGGCGCTGCAGCTGATCGTGCACGCCGCGGCCCCCATCACCCACGCCCAGGGGGTGAAGGTACTGTTCGCCTCCCTGACCGGCGACATCCTCCTCGATGCCCTGGTCGGCGCGCTGTTCGCGATGATCTCCTACTCCAGCCTCGCCGCCGTGCTGCTCACCGCCACCCTGGCCGGGGCCGAGGTGATCAGCTTGCCGGTGGCCATCGGCCTGGTGATCGGCGCCAACATCGGCAGCGGCCTGCTCGCCTTCCTCACCACCAGCCTGCAGAACAGCGCCGGGCGGCGGGTGGCGCTGGGCAGCCTGTTGTACAAGATAATCGGCCTGGTACTGATCATTCCGGTGCTGCACCCGCTGGTGGAATGGATGGACAGCCTGAGCTTCAGCCCGCAGGAGCTGGTGATCGGCTTCCACCTGCTCTACAACACCCTGCGCTGCCTGCTCATGCTGCCCACGACCAAGCTCATGGGCCGCGTGTGCGATAGCCTGCTGCCCGAACGGGAGAGTGGCAACGGCCACTACCAGCCTCGTCATCTCGACCCGACCGCCCTGACCACCCCCACGCTGGCCCTGGCCAACGCCGTACGCGAAACCCTGCGCCTGGGCGATATCGTCGACAGCTTGTTGAGCGCCATGCTCGCCGCCCTGCGTGGCACCCAGGCCGCCATGCCACAACAGGTGCGGGCCTTGAGCGAGGACGCCGAGGCCCTGTACAACGCCATCAAGCTGTACCTGGCGCAGATGCCGCGCGAAGACCTTGGCGACCAGGACAACCGGCGCTGGGCCGAGATCATCGAGCTGGCGATCAACCTCAAGCTGGCCAGTGACCTGATCGAACGCATGCTGCGCAAGGTGCAGCAGCAGAAGACCTCGCAGCGCCGGGAGTTCTCGCAGGTCGGCCTGGAAGAGCTGACCGGCCTGCAGGAGCAACTGCTGGCCAACCTGCGCCTGGGCCTGACGGTGTTTCTCACGGCCGACCCGGAAAGCGCGCATCAGCTGCTGCGGGAAAAACGCCGCTTCCGCGCCCAGGAGCGGCGCCTGGCCCACGCCCATGTCAGCCGCCTGCAACGTAAAGTGGTGCAGAGTATCGAGACCAGTTCGCTACACTTGGAGCTCATCGCCGACATGAAACGGTTGAACTCTTTGTTCTGCAGCAGTGCCTATGTGGTACTGGGCGGCACCGATACCGGCGGGCTGATGCTCGACAGCGTGCCGGACGAAGCCCGCCAACCCTGAATTCACCCACCCCGGAGACCGAAGCTCGCCCATGCGTTGCCTGATGTTCGTTTGCCTGCTGATCTGCAGCCTGCCCAGCCTTGCCCTCGATCGCTCGCGGGTCGAAGGCTACCTGTTGCCCAACGGCCTGCAGGTGATCCTCAAGTCCGGCTACGAACGTGACCATGTCTCGATCCGCCTGGTGGTGGGCGTAGGCCTCGACGACTTCGGCTGCGACCAGCGCGAGCTGCCGCACCTGCTGGAGCACCTGCTGTTCAGCGGCATCGACGAGACCGGGGAGGGCGGCCTGGAGGAACGCATCCAGGAATTGGGCGGGGAATGGAATGCCTTCACCAGCAGCGCCGACACCACGTTCGTCATCGAGGCCCCGGCACGCAACCAGCGCAAGGTGCTCGACCTGCTGCTCTCGCTGCTGCGCGACACACGTATCGACGCCAAGGCCCTGGCCACGGCGAAGAAGATCATCGAGCGCGAGGACGGCGGCCACTACGGTCACCTGCAGCGCTGGCTCGATCGCCAGGAGGTCGGCCACCCGGCCAGCGAACAACTGGCGACGGAACTGGGCCTCAAGTGCAAGGAGCGCTCCGACGTCGACGACATGACCCTCGAGCAGGTCCAGCACCTGCGCGAGCACTGGTATGTCGCCAACAACATGACCCTGATCGTCGTCGGCGGCCTAGACCGCCTGCTGCCGGCCTATCTTGAACGGACTTTCGGCGAGCTGCCGGCGACGGAGCCGGAGGAACGGCGCAATCTCGAGAGCATCAGCCAGCAGGCCGAGCAGCGCCGTGACCTGACCCGCGGCTGGCTGGGCGACAGCGTCAAGCTGCATTGGCTGTTCATAGAACCTACCCTGGACAACGGCCACGACCAGACCCTGGAGCTGCTCTCGCGCTACCTGGACTGGGCGCTGTATGACCAGCTGCGCCTGCGCCACGGGCTGTCCTACGGCCCCTCGGCGCAACGCGAGAGCTTCGGCGACAGTGGCATGCTCAGCCTCAACGCCGACCTCGAACGCCAGGACATCGACACTGCGGTGAAAGTGCTCACGCAGTTGTTCGACCATCTGCGCAAGCATGGCCTTGATCCAGACACCTTCGCCCGGATCAAGGAAGCAGCGATCGCCCGCGAAAGCTGGAGCACCCAGGGCAACACGGCACTGGCCGATTATTACTGGGGGGCGCTCAACGACTACGAGAACGGGCGCTTCGGCGACCCGATGCGCAAGCTGCGCCAGGTCACCCTGAAAGAGGCCGACGCGGCGTTGCGCGAGCTGCTGAAGGAGCCGGGTTACCTGCGGATCGAGAAACCGCTGCTGGGGTATGACGAGCTGTATGGGCTGATAGCGTTGATACTGGGTGTACTTCTGGCCATCGGCCTGGTCCGCCGACGCCGCGTGATGGCGAATCGCCCCAGCGGTGCTACTCGGGAGTAGTGATTCAGCGGTATCCTGTGTCGACCTCTTCGCGGATAAATCCGCTCCTACAGAATTCCTTCACTGCGAATCCTGTAGGAGCGGCTTTAGCCGCGATAAGGCCGGCGCAGTTACCCATCCATCCTGTTGTAGACCCATGCCCCCACTACCCAACTTCGTCCTGCGCGTGATCGAACTGCTCAAGCGCTACCCCGGCGTCATCGCGCTCTACGGTTTCGTCTCAGGGATCTGCAGCTTCATCCTGGTCGACCGCCAGGCTGGACTGGCCAGCTGGATCGCCATCGTGATGCTGGTCAGCTGGGTCTGGCTGATGCTGGAGAACACCCTCACCGAGCTGTTCGCCCGCACCTTCAAGCGCGAGATCCCGCAGCCGCTGCTGCGTTTCGCGACGCAGATGATCCACCAGGAAAGCCTGTTCTTCGTCCTGCCGTTCTTCTTCATCACCACCACCTGGAACAGCGGCCAGCTGGTGTTCACCGGCCTGCTCGGCGCCGCCGGGCTGATCTCGATCGTCGACCCGCTGTACCACAAGTGGCTGGCACCACGGCGCTGGCTGTTCCTGGCGCTGCACACCCTGACGCTGTTCGCCGCGATGCTCACGGCGCTGCCGATCATCCTCAACCTGACCACCGCGCAGAGCTTCAAGCTGGCGCTGGTGGCCGCCATGGTGCTCTCGTTCCCGAGCCTGGCCAGCAGCTTCCCGATCAACAACTGGCGCCGTGGCGTGGGGCTGGTGCTGGTCACCCTGGCAGTGGGGGGCGGTGGCTGGCTGCTGCGTTCCTGGGTGCCGCCGGCCACCCTGTGGATGACCGACGTGGCAATCAGCACCGAGGTACTCAACCGCCAGCCAGGCGCGTCGCTGGACGAAGTCGCCGCCAGCCGAATCCGCAGCGGCGGGCTGTACGCCTATACCGCGATCAATGCGCCGCGCGGGCTGAACGAGCGCATCTACCATGTGTGGCAGCTCAACGGCAAAGAGGTCGACCGCATCGCCCTGGATATCCACGGCGGGCGCAAGGAAGGTTACCGCGCCTGGACCCACAAGCAGAACTTCCCGCCCAACCCGGTGGGCAAGTGGCAGGTGCGGGTGCTGACCGAGGATGGCCAGGTGATCGGGGTATTGCGGTTCAAGGTGGTGGACGACGCAATGGCCAAATAGGCCCCTGTTCGCCGGTAGGAGCGGCTTTAGCCGCGATGCAGGCGACGCGGTCTCTGGCACCCGCTTCGCGGGTGATCGCGGCTGAAGCCGCTCCTACAGTGGATGTGTCTGGTCAATGGGTTGGATTTTGCTTCATGAGAGTGCGCTATGATCAGCCTCTATGCCCCCAGTCAGATGCATGGAGCCTATGACCGCCCCGAGCGCTACCCTGGACACCCAGCAGCAGCCCACCCGCCTGCACATCGCCGGCGACTGGACCCTGGCCCACTACGCCAACCTCAAGCGCGAATGTGAGCGCCTGGGCAGCCAGTATGGCGATGATACCCAGGTCGATCTCAGCCAACTGGGCCGCCTGGACACCGCCGGTGCCTCGCTGCTCGCAGAATTGCTGGGCTCCGAACGCCTGTCGCGCTGCACCGACGGCCTCCCCGAGGCCAGCCGCGCCTTGCTGAAGAATGTCTACTGCTCGGTGCAAGACTACTGCATCCCGGTCAAGCAACCCGAGCAACCGGTGCTGCTTTTGCTGCTGGCACGCATCGGCCGGGCAGTCGACCAGTTGTGGCAGGACACCCGCCAGGTGCTGGGCTTCATCGGCCTGATCCTCGAAACCTTGCTGCTGCGCCTGTTCCAGCCCCACCGCTGGCGAGTCACCCCGGTGGTCGCGCACCTCGAACAGACCGGCCTCGACGCCGCGCCGATTGTGGCCCTGCTGACCTTCCTGGTCGGCGCCGTGGTGGCTTTCCTCGGCGCCACCGTGCTGGCCGCGTTCGGCGCGACGATCTTCACCGTCGACCTGGTGGCCTTCTCCTTCCTGCGCGAATTCGCCGTGCTGCTGACCGCCATTCTCATGGCCGGCCGCACCGCCAGCGCCTTCACCGCGCAGATCGGCTCGATGAAGGCCAACGAAGAGATCGACGCCATCCGCACCCTGGGCCTGAACCCCATCGAACTGCTGGTGGTGCCACGGGTGCTGGCACTGCTGATCGCGCTGCCGCTGCTGACCTTCCTTGCGATGATCTGCGGCATGGTCGGCGGCGCGGTGGTCTGCGCCCTGACCCTGGATATCTCGCCAGCCATGTTCCTCTCGCTGCTGCAGAGCGACATCGGTGTGCAGCACTTCCTGGTGGGCCTGGCCAAGGCGCCGTTCTTCGCCTTCCTGATCGCCGCCATCGGCTGCCTTGAAGGCTTCAAGGTCAGCGGCAGCGCCGAGTCGGTGGGTGCTCACACCACTTCCGCCGTGGTGCAGTCGATCTTCGTGGTCATCGTGCTGGACGCCGTGGCCGCGCTGTTCTTCATGGAGATGGGCTGGTGACGGGCCGGGAAGCGGTGATCGAGGCGCGGGGCATCTGCAACCGCTTCGGCAGCCAGAGCGTGCATGAAAACCTCGACCTGGACCTGTACCGCGGCGAAATTCTCGCCGTGGTCGGTGGTTCGGGCAGCGGCAAGTCGGTGCTGCTACGCAGCATCATCGGCTTGCGAAGGCACAACGAAGGCCAGGTCCGGGTATTCGGCCAGGACCTGGCCACGCTGGATGAAGCGCAGCGCTCGCTGGTAGAGCGGCGCTTCGGCGTGTTGTTCCAGAAGGGCGCGCTGTTCTCTTCGCTGACCGTCACCGAGAACGTCGCCCTGCCGTTGATAGAACACGCTGGGCTGTCGCGCGCCGACGCCGAACACCTGGCCGGGGTGAAGCTGGCCCTGGCCGGCTTGCCGATCAGCGCCGCCGACAAGTACCCCGCGTCGCTGTCCGGCGGCATGATCAAACGCGCCGCCCTGGCCCGCGCCCTGGCCCTGGACCCCGACATCTTGTTCCTCGACGAGCCCACCGCCGGCCTCGACCCGATCGGCGCCGCCGCCTTCGACCAACTGATCCTCACCCTGCGCGACGCCCTGGGCCTGTCGGTTTTCCTGATCACCCACGACCTGGACACCCTCTACACCATCACCGACCGGGTGGCGGTGCTGGCGCAGAAGAAGGTGCTGGTGGCCGGGCCGCTCAGCCAAGTCGAGCAGGCCGACGACCCGTGGATCCACGAATACTTTCACGGCCCGCGCGGCCGGGCAGCCGAAAACGCCGCCCTGCGCGCCCGCCAGGAGCGCTGAACAATGGAAACCCGAGCTCATCATGTCCTGATCGGCCTGGTCACCGTGCTGGTGGTGGCCGGTGCCATGCTGTTCGGCCTGTGGCTGACCAAGTCCAGCGTCGACACGGCCTTCAAGGACTACGAAGTGGTGTTCAACGAGGCAGTGTCAGGCCTGTCCCGCGGCAGCCCGGTGCAATACAACGGCATCAAGGTCGGCGATGTCAGCAGCCTGCGCCTGGACCCGAAGGACCCGCGCCGGGTCCTGGCCCGCGTGCGCCTGAGCGGTGACACACCAGTCAAGGAGGACACCCAGGCCAAGCTCACGCTGGCCGGTGTCACCGGCAACTCGTTCATCCAGCTCAGCGGCGGCACCCCGCAGAGCCCCGAGCTCAAGGGCAAGGACGGCAAGCTGCCGGTGATTGTCGCCTCGCCTTCGCCGATCTCACGCCTGCTCAATGACAGCAGCGACCTGGTGACCAACATCAACCTGTTGCTGCACAACGCCAACCAGATGTTCTCCGAGGACAATATCGAGCGGCTGAGCAACACCCTGGCCAACCTGGAACAGACCACCGGCGCCTTCGCCAACCAGAAGGGCGGGATTTCCGCGGCCATCGAACAGCTGGCCCAGGTCGGCAAGCAGGCCAACGCCACCTTGGCAGAGACCCAGGCCCTGATGCGCAACGCCAACGGCCTGCTGGGCAACCAGGGCAAGCAGGCAATTGGCAGCGCCGAGCAGGCCATGCAGGCGCTGGCCGAAAGCGCCGCCACCCTCAACAGCCTGCTGCAGGACAACCGTCAGTCCATCGACGACGGTGCCCAGGGCCTGAACCAGTTGTCCCCGGCGATCCGTGAACTGCGTGAAACCCTCAACTCGCTCAAGGGCATTTCCCGGCGCCTGGAGGCCGACCCCAGCGGCTATCTGCTGGGCCGCGACAACAACAAGGAGTTTCAGCCATGAAGCCGTCCCTGCGCCTGGTCGCCCTGGCCGCCATCCTGAACCTGGCGTCGGCCTGCTCGATCCTGCCCCAGGGCGAGCCTGTGGATATCTACCGCCTGCCCGTCAGCCAGACGGCCCGTGGCGCCTCGCCGCTGGACTGGTCGCTGCGCCTGAACAAGCCTCTGGCCAGCGAAGCCCTGGCAGGGCCACGCATCGCGGTGATCCCCCAGGGTGACGTGATTAGCAGCTACAAGGGCGCACGCTGGAGCGACCCCGTGCCGATGCTGGTGCGCAACCGCCTGCTCGATGGCTTCCAGCGCGACGGCCGGGTACAGCGCCTGAGCGCCGACGACAGCAACCTGCAAGCCGACTATGAGCTGGGGGGTGAGTTGCAGGCCTTCCAGGCCGAATACCGGCCTGGAGGAAGCGTGGAAGTGGTGATCCGCTATGACGCGCGGCTGGTGCAGGGGCGCAGCCAGCGCATCCTCGCCAGCAAGCGCTTCGAGGTGCGCCAGCCGCTAGGCGAACAGCAAGTGCCGGCAGTGGTCGCCGGCTTCGGCACGGCCAGCGACCAGCTGGCGCGCCAGGTGATCGACTGGACCGTCAGCCAGGCTCAGCCGAAGAACCAGTAGCAGACGAAGATCGCCGCGATCACCCCGGACAGCTCGGCCAGCAGGGCACAGCCCACCGCGTGGCGCACCCGCTGGATGCCCACCGCGCCGAAGTACACCGCCAGCACGTAGAAGGTCGTCTCGGTGCTGCCCTGGATGGTCGCTGCCACCAGTGCCGGGAAGCTGTCCACGCCCTGGGTTTGCATGGTCTCGATCAGCATGGCCCGCGCCGCGCTGCCGGAGAACGGCTTGACCAGCGCGGTGGGCAGCCCCTCGACGAAGCGGGTGTCCAGGCCCATCCAGTTCACTGCATGGCGGATACCGTCCAGGGCCAGCTCGAGGGCCCCCGAGGCGCGCAGCACGCCGACCGCCACCAGCATCGCCACCAGGTATGGCAGCAGGCTCTTGGCCACGTCGAAGCCTTCCTTGGCGCCCTCGACGAACGCCTCGTACACCTGCACCCGGCGCAATGCACCGATCACCAGGAACAGGATGATCACGCCGAACAGCGTCAGGTTGCCGAGGATCGACGACAGGCTGGCCAGCGCGGCCGCCGACAGGGTGCCAAGAAAGGCCATGAAGCCGCCCAGCAACAGGGCGCCGGGAATCAGGTAGGCAAGCACCACCGGGTCCCACAGGCGCAAGCGCTGCATCACCGCCACCGACAGCAGCCCGACCAGCGTCGAGCAGCTGGTGGCCAGCAGGATCGGCAGGAACACCATGGTCGGGTCGGCCGCGCCTTGCTGGGCGCGGTACATGAAGATGGTCACCGGCAGCAGGGTCAGCGACGAGGCGTTGAGCACCAGGAACAGGATCTGCGCGTTGCTCGCCGTGGTGCTGCTGGGGTTGAGCTCCTGCAGCGAACGCATGGCCTTCAGCCCGATGGGCGTGGCGGCGTTGTCCAGGCCCAGGCCGTTGGCGGCGAAGTTCATGGTGATCAGGCCCAGGGCGGGGTGGCCGGGCGGAACTTCAGGCATCAGCCGGGCGAACAGCGGGCCAAGCACCTTGGCCAGCCATTCGACGATGCCGGCCTTCTCGGCGATCTTGAGGAAGCCCAGCCACAGGGTCAGGGTGCCGAACAGCAGGACCATGACCTCCACCGACAGCTTGGCCATGGCGAAGATGCTCTCGACCATGGCGGCGAAGATGCCCGCGTTGCCACCCACCAGCCACTGGGCCAGGGCGGAGATGGCCGCCACCAGGAAAAAGCCGAGCCACAGGCCGTTGAGCATCCGTGTGTTCCCCCGTGAAAAATGCCCGAATGATAGCGCAAACGCTCACCCCCCTGTAGGAGCCGGCTTGCCGGCGAAGGAGACGACGCGATGCCTGGCACCGGCTGTGCCGGTGTTCGCCGGCAAGCCGGCTCCTACAGGGCAGCGGAATGCAAAAAGCCCCGACGAGTCGGGGCTTTTCGTTCAGCGCAAAGGCTTACTGGTTGACGGTCTTGCCCGCCACCACGGCCTCGCTCTTGCCTTTGTCCAGCACCAGCGACTTGTAGTACGCCTCGCCTTTCTCGGCGTCGTACATACCCTGCCACTTGGCGATGACCACGGCGGCCAGGGCATTACCCACCACGTTCAGCGCGGTACGGGCCATGTCCATGATGCGGTCGACACCGGCGATGAAGGCCAGGCCTTCCAGCGGAATGCCCACGCTGCCCAGGGTGGCCAGCAGTACCACGAAGGACACGCCCGGCACGCCGGCGATACCCTTGGAGGTGACCATCAGGGTCAGCACCAACAGCAGCTGCTGGCTCCAGGACAGGTCGATGCCGTACAGCTGGGCGATGAAGATCGCCGCGATGCTCTGGTACAGGGTCGAGCCGTCGAGGTTGAACGAGTAGCCGGTCGGTACCACGAACGAGCAGATCGACTTCGGCGCGCCGTACTTCTCCATCTTCTCGATCACGCGCGGCAGCACGGTCTCGGAGCTGGAGGTGGAGTAGGCGAGGATCAGCTCGTCCTTCATGATGCGCATGATCTTGATGACCGAGAAGCCGAACACGCGCGCTACCAGGCCCAGCACCATGAAGGCGAAGAAGGCGATGGCGAAGTACACCAGCAGCACCAGCTTGGCCAGCGGCAGCAGCGAGGCGAAGCCGAAGTTGGCGACGGTGGCGGCGATCAGGGCGAACACGCCGATCGGGGCGTAGTTCATGATCATGTGGGTGACCTTGAACATGGTCTCCGACACGCCCTGGAAGGTGCGCACCAGCGGCTCGCGCAGGTCGGCGTTGAGGCTCGACAAGCCCATGCCGAACATGACCGAGAAGAAGATGATCGGCAGCATCTCGCCACGCATCAGCGCCGCGAAGATATTCGACGGGATCAGGTTGAGCAGGGTCTCGATGAACGCGTGCTCATGCTGCACCTCGGCCGCGGTGGCCTGGTACTTGGAGATGTCGACGGTGCCCAGGGTGCTCATGTCGATGCCGGCGCCCGGGTGGAACACGTTGGCGAGAACCAGGCCGACAACGATGGCGATGGTGGTCACCACCTCGAAGTAGATGATGGTCTTCAGGCCAATGCTGCCCAGTTTCTTCGCGTCGCCAACCCCGGCGATGCCCACGATCAGCGACGAAATCACGATCGGGACGACGATCATCTTGATCAGGCGAATGAAGATGTCGCCAGCGGGCTGGAGGACGTTGCTGATCCACCATGCCTTTTCCGCACTGAAATGATTCAGTAGCGCGCCGACTGCAACGCCCAGCAACAGACCGATCACGATCTGCCAGGCGAGGCTCAGTTTTGCCTTCTTCATGTCATTACCCTTTGTTGTAGTGGTCACGGGCACCAAGCGGAAAGCCGCGTCCCAGAGCTGTTAACAGCATTTTGGTTGCAAAGCTTGCCGTCCGGTGACCCCATGTAAGGACACCGCGAGCGAATGTTTCAGGTGCTCGGGCCAGGGAAAAAGGCGGCAACTATTGCGATGGGAAGGGGGGCAGTCTAATGCCGGAAACGACTACCCTATGCCGAATCGGCATGAGACTCAACCCGTAAATCGGGCATCGCCAAGGCCTTGATTTTCAACGTTCGGATTTCCGAACAAGACCAAAGCGCCATTTTTAGGCAGATTTAGAGGTATGCATGCGGGGGTTCGAATGGCGTGTTCGACAATCCGAATGGCTGAAATGCCCTCCGACCTGACCTATCGGACAGCCTAAAAAATTTCGATATACGGTCGAGACAAAATGTGTCTTGGTAAAAAGTCGTACATATAGAAGGAAGAATTCCTACAGGAGGCGCCTCGGAAGCCAGACCGGTCAGCGCATCGTGCTCGACACGGCCGATCTGCAGCTTCCGATGCCACCCTCTCCTGACCCGGCCCATTGCGGAGGCACTCCCTGTACCCCTAGGCCACTCCGACCCTGCAACAGTCAGAACGGCCCGGCCCCCTGGTCATGCGCAGCCCGTCCTCGGGGCCGCGCATCATAGAAGCCAGAACGATAAAAAGGTTCAGCTTCCATTGCGTTACAGAGCGTGACCGCTGGTCAGTACCAGTTCGGGTCGCGCTTGAGCTGCTCACGCAGCAGCGCCTGCATGCCGTCGTCCGGCTTGCCGAGCCAGCGGTACTCGGCATGACGGGTGGGCGACTTGTCGCCAGGCAGGCCTTCGGGCACTTCCACGAGCATCCCGTAGGCATGGTCCTTGTCCCAGCTGAAGGCCACGATCAGGCGTTTGTAGGTGCAGTTGCCCTGGGACTCGCAGAGCGGGCCGACCAGGTACTTGTCACCGTCCTCGGTCACTGCGGACATCTGCAGCGGGGCGCTGCCACTGAGGTTGATCACCCACTCGGGCAGGCGCTCCTCGCCCTTGATCGTGTCCTGCCAGGTTTCCCGGTATTCAGGGTCCGTACCCAACAACTGGTCGGCACGGACCTGGCCGTCATTGGCCGCCATCGCCGCCGTACCGGCGCCCAGAAGCAGGGCGCCGGCCAGGGCAGTGCAAAGCATCCGGCTCATGGTTCAACCCCTGCCGCGTCCGAAGAAGAAGGAAGCCACGAACAGCACCAGGAAGATGATGAACAGGATCTTCGCGATGCCGGTCGCTGCGCCGGCGATACCACCGAAGCCCAGTACTGCGGCGACAATGGCGATGATCAGGAAGGTGATGGCCCAACTCAGCATGATGTCTCTCCTTTCTTGTGCGAAATCGGTCGTTGGCCTGGGTTCAGAACACCCAGCGGTCCTGGGGCACGATGTTCTCGACGGCAGCAGGCGTGGCGTCGGGGGCGGGCAGTGGTTCGGCCGCCTTTACCAGGGTGCTGGCATGATTGGCCTTCAACTGGGTCAACAGCGCGGTCTGCATCGCTACCTGTTCGGCCAGGCGGGCGGTCTGCAGGCTGTAGTAGAACTGCCCGGCCGCCAGGGTGAGCAGCACGGCCATGGCGAGGAACAGCAGCTGACGCAGGGGCAGGGCGATACTCTGCGTGCGGTTGACGGGTTGGCGATTCATGCCGGCTCCTCCTGCTGGACCTGTTGTCTGTCTTGAACAGGTAGGTGCAGCCGGCGTGCCAGTCTTTCACACAAATAAAAATGCTTTAAATTCAATAAGTTATATATTTATTAGGTAACCACTTGGGACGTATCCTGCACGATGCGCTCCTGTACGCCGTGCACTTTGCACGATTCACGTTGCCGTCTTCAGGAGTTGTAGCGCCTGTGGGATCGAGCGCCGCTCATGCGGCGCATCGCGGATAAATCCGCTCCTACCTCTATTGCAACGTGACCGTGCCTGTAGGAGCGGATTCATCCGCGATGCGCTGCACAGCAGCGCCAATTCTCAAAAACACCAAAGCCCACAAAAGCGCACAACCCCATGATTTTCAGGCACTTGGTCATCATCCTGGCAAGCGACTAGCATGCAGGGAGATGAATCAATCAGAATCAACCATGCAACTTGCCCGATTTTTCCGACACTAACTCAGACCACCCCCCAAAGGAGCGCAGGAAATGGAACCAGCCCAGGACAACCAAGGCCGCATCCTGCTGGTGGACGACGAGTCCGCGATCCTGCGCACCTTCCGCTACTGCCTCGAAGACGAAGGCTATAGCGTGGCCACCGCCAATAGCGCCGCCCAGGCCGAGACCCTGCTGCAGCGCCAGGTGTTCGACCTATGCTTCCTCGACCTGCGCCTGGGCGAGGACAATGGCCTCGACGTCCTGGCGCAGATGCGCATTCAGGCCCCCTGGATGCGGGTGGTGATCGTCACCGCGCATTCGGCCATCGACACTGCGGTCGACGCCATCCAGGCCGGCGCCGCCGACTATCTGGTCAAACCCTGCAGTCCCGACCAGCTACGCCTGGCCACCGCCAAACAACTGGAAGTGCGCCAGCTGTCGGCGCGTCTGGAAGCCCTCGAAGGCGAAGTGCGCAAACCCAAGGATGGCCTGGATTCCCACAGCCCGGCCATGATGGCCGTGCTGGAAACCGCCCGGCAGGTAGCGACCACCGACGCCAATATCCTCATCCTCGGCGAGTCCGGAACCGGCAAGGGGGAACTGGCCCGCGCCATCCACGGCTGGAGCAAGCGCGCTCGCAAGGCCTGCGTGACCATCAACTGCCCATCGCTCAACGCCGAGCTGATGGAAAGTGAACTGTTCGGCCACACCCGCGGGGCGTTCACCGGCGCCAGCGAAAGCACCTTGGGACGGGTCAGCCAGGCCGATGGCGGCACGCTGTTCCTCGACGAGATCGGCGACTTTCCCCTCACCCTGCAACCCAAGTTGCTGCGTTTCATCCAAGACAAGGAATACGAGCGGGTCGGTGACCCGGTCACCCGCCGCGCCGATGTGCGCATCCTCGCGGCGACCAACCTCAACCTCGAGGAAATGGTCCGCGAAAACCGCTTCCGCGAAGACCTGCTGTACCGTCTCAACGTCATCACCCTGCACCTGCCGCCGCTGCGCGAGCGCAGCGAGGACATCCTGACCCTGGCCGATCGTTTCCTGGCCCGTTTCGTCAAGGAGTACTCACGACCGGCCAAGGGTTTCAGTGATGAGGCCCGCGCGGCGCTGCTCAACTACCGATGGCCGGGCAACATCCGCGAACTGCGCAACGTGGTCGAGCGCGCCAGCATCATCTGCCCCCAGGAGCGGGTGGAAATCAGCCACCTGGGCATGGGTGAACAGCCTGCCGGCAACACGCCACGGGTCGGCGCAGCATTGAGCCTGGAAGAGCTTGAGCGCGCCCACATCGGCGCGGTGCTGGCCACCAGCGACACCCTCGACCAGGCCGCCAAGACCCTGGGTATCGACGCCTCCACGCTGTACCGCAAGCGCAAGCAGTACAACTTATGAAATGGCCGATGAAGCTGCGCACGCGCCTGTTCCTCAGCATCTCGGCGCTGATCACGGTGGCGCTGCTCGGGCTGCTCCTGGGCCTGGTCAGCGTGATGCAGATGGCCACCCAGCAACAGCGCCTGGTCCAGGACACCACCCACTCGCTGGACCTGGGCCTTAAGCTGCGGCAGAACCTGGGCGAGCAGTTGAATCTGATGCTCGACGAGGACACCAACCCGAATAACCTGGTCACCCTGCAGAACCAGTTCCAGGCGTTGCTCAACCAGGGCTTGGAGCAGGGCGGCGAGCGTACCGGCTTCAGCAAGGCCGCCAGCAATTACCAGGCATTCGTCCAGGCCTACCGTGAAAGCCCGGCCCCCGCGCGCAGCATGGGCGTCGAACAACCACTAGGCGCGGCATTCAACCAAGTCCGCGCCGACTTGCTCGACTCCCACCGGCAGGCGCTGGAACACATCATCCGCAGCGAAGAGAAATCCCGCGACCACGCCCTGCTGGTCAGTGGCCTGCTGGGTCTGATGGGCCTGACGGTGCTGGTGCTGGGCTTCATCACCGCGCACAACATCGCGCGCCGCTTCGGTCAGCCGATCGAAGCACTGGCCAAGGCCGCCGACCAGGTTGGCCAGGGCAATTTCGACGTCACCCTGCCCGTCACCCAGGCCACCGAGCTGAACCAGCTGACCCGACGTTTCGGCCTGATGGCCGACGCCTTGCGCAAGCACCAGGCCACCAACATCGACGAACTGCTGGCCGGTCAGCAGCGCTTGCAGGCGGTGCTCGACAGCATCGACGACGGCTTGCTGATCATCGACCGCCAGGGCCGCCTGGAGCACCTCAACCCCGTAGCCCAGCGCCAGCTCGGCTGGGACCCCAGCCGGCTGGGCGTGAGCCTGGCCGAAGCCTTGCAACGGCCGGAGCTGGAACAACAGCTGCGTCAGGTGCTACGTGGCGGCAGCCTGGATCGGCCACCGGACGACCTGAACCTGGAAGTGGACGAAGAAAGCCGCCTGCTGACCTACAGCCTGACCCCGGTCAGCCACCCCCAGGGGCCTATCCTCGGTGCCGTGATGGTGCTGCACGATGTCACCGAGCAGCGGGCCTTCGAACGCGTGCGTAGCGAGTTCGTGCTGCGTGCATCCCATGAGCTGCGCACGCCGGTCACGGGGATGCACATGGCCTTCGGCCTGCTTCGCGAGCGCGTCAGCTTTCCGGCAGGCGCCCGGGAGAACGACCTGCTCGACACCATCGCTGAGGAAATGCAGCGCCTCACCCAACTGATCAATGACCTGCTGAACTTCTCTCGCTACCAGAGCGGCCTGCAAAAGCTGGTACTGGCCCCCTGCGCCCTCGACGAGCTGTTCGAACGCGCACAGACCCGCTTCGCCGAACAGGCGGCGAACAAGCAGATCGAACTGCTCCGCGAGCTGGAACCGCCCCTGCCACGCATCCAGGCTGACGCGGCGCAGCTCGACCGGGTACTGGACAACCTGCTGCACAACGCCATCCGCCATACCGCCGTCGGCGGGCGCATCCGCCTGCATGCGCGGCGCCATGCCGAGCGGGTGATCATCAGCGTCGAGGACAACGGCGAGGGCATCGCCTATGGGCAGCAGGGGCGGATCTTCGAGCCGTTCGTGCAGGTCGGCCGCAAGAAGGGCGGGGCTGGATTGGGGTTGGCGCTGTGCAAGGAGATCGTGCAGTTGCATGGCGGGCGCATGGGCGTGTTCTCGCGGCCGGGGCAGGGGACGCAGTTCTACATGGCGCTGCCTGTCTGAACCAACCCCTCTGTAGGAGCGGATTCATCCGCGGTGCAGGCATCACCCTGCATGGCACCCGCTTCGCGGGTGATCGCGGCTGAAGCCGCTCCTACGGTCGAGCGCCGCAGATGCCTCTATTCACGGCTCATCATCGATCCGCCGCCCCGCCACCCGGCGCCCCCGGGTGATCAGCTCGACGAACTGGCGGGCGTTGAGCGGGTGGGCGAACAGCCATCCTTGCCCGTAGTTGACCCCTTCACTGTTGAGCAATTCCGCCTGGTCCTCCGACTCGATCCCTTCGGCGATCACCCGCAAGTGCAGGTCGTGGGCCATGCGGATAATGTGCGGCGCCACGCCGCTGCTGGCGGCATCGTGCCCCAGGGCGTCGATGAAGGCCTTGTCGATCTTCAGGCAATCCACCGGCAGGGTCTGCAGGTAGGCCAGGCTGCAGTAACCCGTGCCAAAGTCATCGATCAGCACCTGATGCCCCACGGCGCGCAAGGTCTGCAGGTTGTCCCGCGCCACCACCACATCGATCAGGCCACGCTCGGTGACCTCGAAGGCGATCTGGCTGGCGGCCACCCGGTGCTGGGCCAGCAGCCGCTGGGCCACGCGACCGATGCGTGGCTCCATGACATCGCAGGCCGCCAGGTTGACCGAGATATACAGACGCGGGTTGGCGCGCAACAGTTGCCCCAATTGCTCGAGAACCCGTTGCAACACGAAATCGGTGATCTCGCGGATCTGCCCGGTGTTTTCCGCCAAAGGAATGAACAGGTCCGGGCTGGTCAGGCTGCCGTCCGGGCGCCGCCAGCGCACCAACGCCTCGGCACCGACGCAACGGCGGCTGTCCAGCTCGAAGATCGGCTGGTAGAGCACCTGCAGCTCGCCCCGGCGCAGGGCCTGTTGCAGCTCCGAGCTCATCGAGCGGCGTTGCTGGATCAGTTGCAGCACCAGCCAGCCGATGCAGCCGGCGAGCACTACGCTGCCCGGGAACAGCAGCCAGAGCAGGCCATTGAGCCTCAGCGGCAGGCTGGCCCGGGGGGCGATCAGCACCAGTTGGTAGTCCGGCGACTTGGTCGACATGAGGTAGACCAGGCGGTCGGGCAATTCGAGCAGCGATTTATGCAGGGGAGGTGGCCAGTCGGCAGTCGGCGGCCAGCGCTGTTCCGGGCCCAGCACCGGGATCGCGCGGTTGCCTCGGTCAAGTACCACCAGCAGGCTGCCACCGGGAGGCAGGTCGACCACATCGGAAAGATGCCCCCGGGAAGTGGACACCAGGAACCTGCCGCGCCCAAGCATGAGCGCGGCAAGGTTGTCATTGGGTTCGGTGGTGGTGTTCAGCCAATAGCTGTAGGTGGGCCCACGGATATCTGGCCTGCGCAGCGAATCGACCTGTCGATCCACCCCCCGGCTGGAGCAACTGTCCCGGCCATCCACATAGGCCGCCTCGTAGATGAAGCGCGACTTCAGTGCCACCTGCTGCAATTGCTCGAGCATCGCCGGGCCACAGCCGCGCAGGTTCTGCCCCTCAAGCTGGTCGACGCCCTCACGCAACTGGCCGAACACTTGCTCCAGGCGATCCAGGAAACGCTCACCCCGTGCGTTCATCTGTTCGATTTCGCTTTGCTTCATCTGCTGCAGGGTCAGGCCGACGCTGGCGGCCAGCAACAGGGCGGCGCTGGCCAGTGCCGCGATCACGGCAAGCAGCCACGGATGGTAAAAAAATTGGCGCATCGAAGCGATCAGGGCAGACATGCGCGGCATCCGGTTGATTACCAAAGGTATAGCAACGGAATCGATGATCGGCCTGGCCGTTTGGCGCGACGCTCGAGGGGCAACCCCTCGAGGCGGGGTCAACGCTTGCGGTTGAGCACCTGCAGCATCGCGGCGGTCTGGGCGTCCGGCATGCCGTCGAAGCGCTGCGGGCGGAAGCGCATCTGGAAGGCCGCGATCACATGGCGAGTTGCCACATCCAGGGTGCCGGTCTGCTCGATGGCATAGCCGAAGCGCGCCAGCTGCTGCTGGTACCAGCCAATGCTGGGTGGGTTGACCTCGAAATACGCCTGCTGCCGCGCCACCGCGCCAGCCTCCGGCCAGACCCCAAGGCCGGCGTCGGCCAGGCGCTTCCAAGGGAACAGTGGGCCTGGGTCAAGCTTGCGCAGCGGCGCGATATCGCTGTGCCCGATGATGTGCCGGGGGTCGATGTTGTTGCGTTTGACGATGTCCTTGAGCAAGGCGACCAACGACTGGACCTGCGCCTCGCTGTAGGGGTGCCAGACCCGGCCGCTCGGCGTGTCGGTGTAGCCCTGGTTGACGATCTCGATGCCGATGGAGCTGGAATTGAGCCAGGTACGCCCCTGCCACTGGCTGTCGCCCGCGTGCCAGGCCCGGCGGTTTTCATCCACCAGTTGATAGACCGTGGCCGGCCCGTCGCCGATCAAGTAGTGGCTGCTGACTTCGCCATGGGTAAGCAAGGCGAGGGAGCGCTCCAGCGACGCATTGGTGTAATGCAGGACGACGAATTGGATACGGCTGTCCTGGTTGGCCGAAGGGTGGCTGCGATCGATGCGCAGGCCACTGGAGCAACCAGCAAGGGTGAGTAGAAGCAGGGCGGTGATGAGTTTTTTCATTGCAGGACGCACGTCAGGGTAAGCGACAACAGCGCTACAGTATAACGTGCTAAGGGCGGGATATCGCTGTGAATGCGCAACACCTTGTTACGCACCCCCGCAGTCCGGCTACCCCTGTTCGATGCGGTTCCGTCCTTTGTCCTTGGCCCGATACAGTGCATCGTCCGCGCGCTTGAGCACTTGGTCGCCACGCTCACCGGAGCGGAAGGCGCTGATACCGATGGACGCGGTAATCACCACACGCTCGCCCTTGAAGTGGAACGGACAGGCCTCGATCGCCGCGCGCAGCCCCTCGGCGACCTGAACCGCTGCGGGCGGCGAGGTCTGCGGCAACAGCAGGACGAATTCCTCGCCACCGAAACGGGCAATGAAATCGCGACCACGCAGGCGCTTGCGCAACTGGTCGGCGACGATCTTCAGCACCTTGTCGCCGGCCAGGTGGCCATAACCGTCGTTGATGCGCTTGAAGTGGTCGAGGTCGAGAATCGCCATGGCCAGGTGACCACCGTTCTCCTGCCAGTCGAGCACTTCATGTTCGACACGCTCCGACCAGGCGGCGCGGTTGGGCAGGCCTGTGAGGGGGTCGATCATCGCCTTCTGCCGCTGTTCCTCGAGGTGCTCGCGGTAACCGAGGGCTTCCTGCTCCATGCTCGCCACCCGCTCGGCCAACCCTTGCAGACGGCCAGCCAGCTCCTGTTCGCGTCGGTCACGCTCATGCTGGTGCTCATCCATGGTCACCAGCAAACCCTCGAGGCGGTTCTCCAGGATGTGCTTGAGGCTGTCCACGTCGGCGGCGCCCTGGACGCTGCTCTGCAGACCGTCGACCTGCTCGCGCAACTGGTTATCCAGTTCACGGGCGGCGGAACTGTTGTCCGCGTGGCCGGCACTGGCTTCGTGCAGGTGGCTCTGGAAGGTTTCCAGGCGCTCGTTGAGTTGCTGCAGATAGGCTTCGAACTCGTGCTGGCCGCTGTCGGTAATGGCCAGCATGAGCACGGCCAGGTCGTCCAGCACCGGGATCAACTCGTACCAGTTGAGGCCGCGGGCAACGCGTTCGCGCATCTCCAGGGCCTGGGCCTTGTGGCGTTCGGGCAGGCTGAGGTCATCGAGCAGGCCGATCAGGGTCTGCTCGATATGGGCGGCTACCTGGCTGTATGGGGGCTCGACCGCATCGGGGAGGGCGTAGGGGCCGTCCTCGCCTTCGATGATGTCCGCGAGCGCGGGGAGTTGTGCCGGCTCAACTTCTTCGGCGGGTTGCTCCTCGGGCTCGACACTGGCAAGTTCGGGCGCTGCTGCCTCCTCGACCACCAGGGCGGGCTCGGGCACAGGCGTGGGCTCGACAGGAATCACCGCGACGGTTTCGACCAGCGCGGGGCCCGGTACTTCGATGTCCGGCACAGGTTCGGGTTCTTCCTCCACCGCAGGCGCAGGTGCAGCGTTCAGGGCATGCAGTTCGTCCGCATCCTGGGGCAGGGCAGGTTGCGCCGCGGGTGCCTCGACCGGGACCGGCGCCAGCGCCGGGGACGTCACGGCGACAGCCGCCGTGGCCATCTCGGCCTGAGACTCGTCACGCCCGCCGAACAGGCGCTGGAGAAAGCCCGGCCTGGCTTCCTCATCAGGCTTTTGCACCGCGTTGAGGGCGCGCCCCTGCAAACCACTGAGCTCGCCCAACAGCGGGGGCAGTTCACGGGACTGGCTGACGCCGCCATCCAACTTCTTCGCCAGCTTCTTCAGTGGGCGCGCCACTTCCCCAGGCAGGGGCAGGGTCTGCAACTGGGTGACCAGCGCGGTCAGTGCATCGCTGACTTGGGTCATGCGCGTTTCACGGCGTTGCTCGGAGTCGAGCACGGCTTTTTCCAGGCGTGGAATCAGCCCGGCCAGCCCGGCGTCCATATTGTCGCTGCGGATGACCTCGCGCATTTCCTTCATGCACTGGTCAACAATCTTGTCGCTACCTTCGGCCGCCAGGGTGCTGCGCACCAGGCCACGACGCAGCAAGTCGAGACGAGCGGCCCAGCGCCGTTCGAGCTTTTCCTGCTGTTCGATGCTTTTAAGGTATTTTTCTTTCCAGCGCTCGGCTTCTTCGGTCATGCCAGGATCCGCATCCGGTGATCGCATCTAGTCCTGTAATGACTCGATTTCGGCGAACAGACCGAAGACTTGAGTGCTGCAGGCGCTAGCTCAGGACCGGCAGCGTATCCACAGTCAGGGCTTCAGGCAATCGGATCTCGACGGCGACGGGCAGGTGATCGGAAATCGGCTGCGCCAGCACCTCGACGCGCTCCAGCGTCAGGCTCGGGCTGAGCAGGATATGGTCCAGGCAGCGCTGCGGCCGCCAGCTGGGGAAGGTAGCTTCGACCTGGGGTGCGACCAGGCCCAGATCGCGCAGCGGCGAATGATCGAGCAGGTCGGTGGCATGGGTGTTCATGTCACCCATGAGGATCTGGTGGCGGTAGCCACCGATCAGCTCGCGGATATAGGCCAGCTGCCGGGCACGGGTCTTGGCGCCCAGCGCCAGGTGCATCATCACCACGATCAGCGCATCCTCGCCCTCGCCGAAGCGCACCAGGATTGCCCCGCGGCCGGCCGGGCCGGGCAGGGGATGGTCTTCCAGTTGCTGGGGCTTGAGGCGGCTGAGCACGCCATTGCTGTGCTGGGCGAAGCGCCCGAGGTTGCGATTGAGCTGCTGGTACCAGTAGGGGAAAGCCCCCAGTTGCGCCAGGTGCTCGACCTGGTTGACGTAGCCCGAACGCAGGCTGCCGCCATCGGCTTCCTGCAAGGCGACCAGGTCGAAATTGTTGAGCAGGTCGCCGATCTTCTGCAGGTTGCCGGACCGGCCAGCGTGCGGCAGCAGGTGCTGCCAGCTGCGGGTCAGGTAGTGGCGGTAACGCTCGGTGCTGATGCCGACCTGGATATTGAAACTCAGCAGCCGCAGACGACCGTCCTCAGGCAGGCCCGGGGCCTGCAGGTGACGCTCGTTGACCTGCGGCTGGTGCAGGCCGATACCACGTGTCGAGCGGATCCGGCCCATGGCGGTCGCCGCTTACTTAGCGGCGCGCTCCTTGGCGATCAGTTGGTCGGCGACGTTCAGCACGCCCTCAGGACCGCCAGCGGTACCCAGGTCGAAGCGGTACTTGCCGTTGACCACCAGGCTTGGAACACCGGTGATTTCGTACTTTTTGGCGAGCTCTTTGGCCTGCTTGACCTGGCCCTGGATAGCGAAGGAGTTGTAGGTGGCCAGGAACTTGTCCTTGTCCACACCTTGGGTGGCCAGGAAGTCGGCCATTTCCTCAGGCTCCATCAGCTTCTTGCGCTGGACCTGGATGGCTTCGAAGACGGCCTCGTGGACCTTGTGCTCGACACCCATGGCTTCCAGCGTCAGGAACATCTGGCCGTGTTTATCCCACGGGCCACCGAACATGGCGGGGACGCGCTTGAAGTTGACGTCCTTCGGCAGCTTTTCAGCCCACGGGTTGATGGTCGGTTCGAAGTGGTAACAGTGCGGGCAGCCGTACCAGAACAGCTCGACGACTTCGATCTTGCCTGGCACGGACACCGGGACGGGGTTGCTCAGCTCGATATATTCCTTGCCGGCGGTTGCAGGCTCTGCGGCCTGCACGGCGGCCATACCGAATACGCTGGCGGCGACCAGCGCAGCGCTGAGAATCAGTTTACGCATGCTTTACTCCTGAGCAGTCTTTGGTCGCCTCGACGCGACCTTGATGAGACAGGTCGGGAAGGGCTCGAGTTCTGTAGTGTAACGGCTACGGATAGAAAAAAGGGCAGCCTGGGCTGCCCTTTTCATCTTTAGCGCTGAAGCATTAACCGAGTGTTAACGCGAGGATAGCAGTGCCTGGACGGGCGCTTTCGCCGGCAAGCCGGCTCCTACCAAAGCGACGCCATCCACGACACATGACTCAGTGCAGGCCCTGGATGTAGCTGGACAGGGCCTCGATATCCTTGTTGCTCAGCTTGCCGGCGATGGTGCGCATGGTCATGGCGTCGCCGTCGTTGGTGCGGTTGCCTTCGCGGAAGTCGGTCAGCTGCTTGCCGACATACTGCGCGTGCTGGCCGCCCAGATGCGGGAAGCCGGCCAGGGCTAGACCTGCGCCATTGGGGGAGTGGCAACCGGTACAGGCCGGCATGCCCTTCTCGAGGTCGCCGCCATTGAACAGGGCGCGGCCACGCTCGACCAGTTTCGGGTCGGCGGCGCCGACGCTGCCTTTCTGGCTTGAGAAGTAGGCGGCGATGTCGGCCAGGTCCTGGTCACTGAAGTTCGCCAGCATGCCGGTCATCTCCAGCACGGTGCGCTTGCCGGACTTGATGTCGTGCAGCTGCTTTTCCAGATACCGCTCGCCTTGGCCGGCGAGTTTGGGGAAGTTCGGTGCCAGGCTGTTGCCGTCAGGGTTGTGACAGGCCCCGCAGACAGCGGTTTTGGCCTGACCGGCAGCAGCATCGCCTTTGATGGGTTCCGCAGCACTTGCCGCACCTGCGACCCCCATGGTCAACAGCAGACTCACGAATAGTTTGTTCATCAGCTAATCCAACACGGCTAAGGGTGAAATGTTATGTATCGGGACTGCCACTCATCCAGAGAATGACCAATTGGTAGTCCTCGGCACTGCAGTCCATGCACAATCCACGCGGCGGCATAGCCTTGAAACCCTGTGTAACATGTACCACCAGTTGCTCCATGCCTTGCGCCAGCCGTGGCTCCCAGGCTGCCCGGTCACCCTGCCTGGGTGCCTGTGGCAACTGTCCGGCGTGACAGGCCGCACAGCTGCGGTTGTACAACGCCTCGGGATCCTGTGTAGCCTGTGCGCTGAATAACGGTAGGAACAAACCGACAGCTAGTAGCCATTTCGCCATGCGGAACGACCTGACAGGGTTGGGGGCCGCGCTGCGTTCTGTTGCGCGAGCTATTGTTCGACACCCCATGCTCATACGCCTTCGCTGGGAGAATGAGCACACAAAAACTGGGGCATTATATACTTCCGCCATCCAAACGGAAACGACACCGCTTGCCGCGCCTGGGCCAACCGTTCCAGAGCTGGGCAACACCCACATCGGATATCCCATGCAAGTCAAGAACCCCATCCTCGGCCTCTGCCAGAAAGCCACATTCGCCCTCAGCGCCGCCAAGGTCGAACAATGCCCGGAAGACCAGGGTTACGAGGTGGCTTTCGCCGGCCGCTCCAACGCCGGCAAGTCCAGCGCCCTCAACACCCTGACCCACGCCAGCCTGGCACGCACCTCGAAGACCCCCGGCCGCACCCAGCTGCTGAATTTCTTCAGTCTGGACGATGAACGGCGTTTGGTCGACCTGCCGGGTTACGGTTATGCAAAAGTGCCGATCCCGCTCAAGCAACACTGGCAGAAGCACCTGGAGGCCTACCTCGGCAGCCGCGAGTGCCTGCGCGGGGTGATCCTGATGATGGATGTGCGCCACCCGATGACCGACTTCGACAAGATGATGCTCGACTGGGCCCGGGCCAGCGGCATGCCCATGCACATCCTGCTGACCAAGGCCGACAAGCTGACCCACGGCGCGGGCAAGAACACCTTGCTCAAGGTGCAATCGGAGATTCGCAAGGGTTGGGGCGACAGCACGACCATCCAGCTGTTCTCGGCACCCAAACGCCTGGGGCTGGAAGAGGCCTACCGCGTGCTGGCGGACTGGATGGAGCTGGAAGACAAGCCGGTGGCCTGATAGCGCAACCCCTGTAGGAGCCGGCCTTGCCGGCGAACACCGGCACAGCCGGTGCCACCCACCGCGGTGTCTGGTTCGCCAGCAAGGCTGGCTCCTACAGTGCCAAACCAACAGCCGCCGAATTCCGGGCAAAAAAAACCCCGGACTTCATATGGGGAGGGGGAAGTTCGGGGTTCAAGTCCGGACCGCTAGGGCGGGGTCCAGATATCTGCCAACACTTAACACAACATAGGAGCATCGAAAGGCTTCACCAGCCATTCAGTACCTCTGAGTAGCGCTTCACCGATTTAGTTCCGAGCCCCTCGAAACTATTTGCGATAGTTTCATGAAACTCCGGATCTAACGGCCCGAGGCCAGCACGGATCCGCGACACTACGCCGCAGATCCTACACAGCTTTCACACGGCGTTTAGTGAGCTTCGTCCCAATTCGAGCCAACTCCCACTTCCACCAGCAGCGGCACATCGAGTTCCGCGGCACCGCTCATGTAGCCACGAATTTCATCTTTTACCTGCTCGACCAGGTCCTCACGCACTTCCAGCACCAGTTCGTCGTGCACCTGCAGGATCACCCGGGCATCCAGCTTGCTGTCGACCAGCCAGTTGTCCACCGCAACCATGGCGCGCTTGATGATGTCCGCTGCGGTGCCCTGCATCGGGGCGTTGATCGCGGTGCGCTCGGCGCCTTTGCGCAGGGCCGGGTTCTTGGCGTTGATGTCCGGCAGGTACAGGCGACGGCCGAACAGGGTCTCGACGAAGCCCTGCTCGGCGGCCTGGGCGCGGGTACGCTCCATGTAGGCCAGCACGCCGGGATAGCGGGCGAAATAACGGTCGATGTAATCCTGGGACTGCTTGCGGTCGACGCCGATCTGCTTGGCCAGCCCGAACGCGCTCATGCCGTAGATCAGGCCGAAGTTGATGGCCTTGGCGCTGCGACGCTGATCGGCGGTGACATCCGCCAGAGCGACGCCGAACACTTCGGCGGCAGTGGCGCGGTGCACGTCCAGGTCGTTGCGGAAGGCATGCAGCAGGCCTTCGTCCTTGGCCAGGTGGGCCATGATGCGCAACTCGATCTGCGAATAGTCCGCCGCCAGCAGCTTGTAGCCGGGGCTGGCGACGAAGGCCTGGCGAATACGCCGGCCTTCGGCGGTGCGCACCGGGATGTTCTGCAGGTTCGGGTCGCTGGACGACAGCCGCCCGGTGGCGGCGACTGCTTGCTGGTAGGACGTGTGGATACGCCCGGTGCGTGGGTTGATCTGCCCCGGCAGCTTGTCGGTGTAGGTGCTCTTGAGCTTGCTCAAGCTGCGGTATTGCATCAGCACCTTGGGCAGCGGGTAGCCCTGCTCGGCCAGGTCGTCGAGCACCGCCTCGGCGGTGGAAGGCTGGCCCTTGGCGGTCTTGCTCAGCACTGGCATGCCCAGCTTGTCGTAAAGGATCGAGCCCAGCTGCTTCGGCGAGCCCAGGTTGAATGCTTCGCCGGCCAGCGCGTACGCCTCGCGCTCCAGCTCGACCAGCTTCGCGCCCAGCTCGCCGCTCTGCACGCCGAGCAGCGCGGCATCGACCAGCGCGCCCTGGCGCTCGATCTTCGCCAGCACCGGCACCAGCGGCATCTCGATGTCCATCAGCACCGGCAGCACGCTGGGGGTCTTCGCCAGGCGCGCTTGCAACGCGTGGTGCAGGCGCAGGGTGATGTCGGCGTCCTCGGCGGCGTAGGGGCCGGCCTTCTCCAGCGGGATCTGGTTGAAGGTCAGTTGCTTGGCACCCTTGCCGGCGATGTCCTCGAACCCGATGGTGGTGTGGTCCAGGTACTTCTGCGCCAGGCTGTCCATGTCGTGGCGGGTGGCGGTGGAGTCGAGCACATAGGACTCGAGCATGGTGTCGTAGGCCACGCCACGCATCAGGATGGCCGGGCTGCCGTTGGCCAGGATATTGATGTCGTACTTGGCGTTCTGGCCGACCTTGCCCTTGGCCGGGTCTTCCAGCAGGGGTTTGAGCGCCAGCAGCACGGCGTCGCGGTCCAGCTGGGCCGGCGCACCTTCGTAGTCGTGGGCCAGCGGTACATAGGCCGCTTCATTGGGCTCGACGGCGAACGACAGGCCGACGATGCTGGCCTGCTGGGCATCAAGGCCAGTGGTCTCGGTGTCGAAGGCGAACAGCGGCGCCTTGCGCAGCTTTTCCAGCCAGGCGTCGAAACGTGCCTGGTCGAGGATGGTCTCGTACTTGGGTTCGACCTTGACCGTGGGCGCTTGCTCGGTTGCAACGGCGGCGTCGCCATCACCTGTGCGGGGCGCGCTGCGCTGCACGTCGGCGACCCAGCTCTTGAACTCCATCTCGGTGTACAGCGCCAACAGAGCTTCGCGGTCCGGCTCGCCGCAGACCAGGGCGTCGACTTCGACATCCAGCTCCACATCGCACTTGATGGTGGCCAGTTCGTAGGAGAGGAAGGCCGCATCGCGATGCTCCTCGAGCTTGGCCGGCAGGGTCTTGGCGCCGCGGATGGCCAGGCCCGGGACCTTGTCGAGGTTCTGGTACAGGTCGCTCAGGCCACCACCGATGCCGGTCAGCAGGCCGACGGCGGTCTTCTCGCCAACGCCCGGCACACCGGGGATGTTGTCGACCTTGTCGCCCATCAGCGCGAGGAAATCGATGATGTGTTCAGGACCGACACCAAACTTCTCGTGCACGCCAGCCACATCCAGCACGCTGCCGGTCATGGTATTGACCAGCGTGACGTGGCCATCCACCAACTGGGCCATGTCCTTGTCGCCGGTCGAGATGATCACCGGGCGGCCGGCCGCCGCGCTGCTGCGCGCAAGGGTGCCGATCACGTCGTCGGCCTCCACGCCCTCGACGCACAACAGTGGGTAACCCAGGGCGCGCACACTGGCGTGCAGCGGCTCGACCTGCACCCGCAGGTCATCGGGCATGCTTGGGCGGTTGGCCTTGTACTCGGCGAACATGGCATCACGGAAGGTGCCGCCCTTGGCGTCGAAAACCACCGCGAACAGGCTATCCGGGTACTGCTTGCGCAGGCTCTTGAGCATGTTCAGCACGCCCTTGACCGCGCCCGTCGGCAGGCCTTTGGAGGTGGTCAGCGGCGGCAGCGCATGAAAGGCGCGGTAGAGGTAGGAGGAACCGTCCACCAGGACGAGGGGCGCTTGGCTCATGAGGAGAATCAACCTTTTCGGCGGGTCCGGAGCTAGAATAGCCGGATCAATGACGACAAAAGGACTAGGTTATCATGCGTACACCCAATCGCCTGTTACTGCTCGGTCTGCTGGCCACCCTGCCAGCCGTCACCCTGGCGGCGGACGACGCCCCATCGGCAGATCCCGATGTGACCATTCGCACGGAAGGCGACAAAACCATCCAGGAATACCGGCAGAATGGCTTCCTGTATGCGATCAAGGTCACCCCTAAAGGTGGTAAGCCTTATTTCCTGGTACGCGCCGATGGCACTGACGCCAACTTCATTCGCTCAGACCAACCAGACATGCTGATTCCTTCCTGGAAAATCTTCGAGTGGAAGTAGCGCGTACCGTTCACATCAACCAGGCACTTCCCGGCGGAAGTGCCCGCATGGGCAATTTTCCAACATGTCAGTCTTCACCCCTGTGTCCCGGCCTGAGCTGGAAACCTTTCTGGCGCCGTACGAGCTGGGCCGTCTGCTCGACTTCCAGGGCATTGCCGCCGGTACCGAGAACAGCAATTTCTTCGTCAGCCTGGAACAAGGGGAGTTCGTCCTCACACTGATCGAGCGCGGCCCGGCCGAGGACATGCCGTTCTTCATCGAACTGCTCGATGTGCTGCATGAGGCCGACATGCCGGTGCCGTACGCCGTGCGTGATCGCGACGGCAATGGCCTGCGCGAGCTGTGCGGCAAGCCGGCGCTGCTGCAGCCGCGGTTGTCCGGCAAACACGTCAAGGCGCCGAACAACCAGCACTGCGCCCAGGTCGGCGAACTGCTGGCGCACATCCACCTGGCCACCCGCGAGCGCATCATCGAGCGCCGTACCGACCGCGGCCTGGACTGGATGCTGGCGTCCGGCGCCGAGCTGCTGACCGGCCTGAACAGCGCGCAAGCCGAGCTGTTGAAGCCCGCACTGGATGAGATCACCGCGCACAAGGCGCAGATCCTGGCCCTGCCCAAGGCCAACCTGCACGCCGACCTGTTCCGTGACAACGTGATGTTCGAAGGTACCCACCTGACCGGCGTGATCGATTTCTACAACGCCTGTTCCGGGCCGATGCTGTATGACGTGGCCATCACCGTGAACGACTGGTGCCTGGACGAACAGGGTGGCATCGACCTGCCACGGGCCCAGGCGCTGCTGGGCGCCTACGCGGCGTTGCGGCCGTTCACCGCGGCCGAAGCCGAGCTGTGGCCGGTGATGCTGCGGGTGGCGTGCGTGCGCTTCTGGCTGTCGCGGCTGATCGCGGCGCAGGCATTTGCCGGGATGGATGTAATGATCCACGATCCGAGCGAGTTCGAAGTGCGCTTGGTGCAGCGCCAGCAAGTGGCGTTGAAACTGCCGTTCGCGCTCTAACGGGCGATTACAAAACCTGTAGGAGCGGCTTTAGCCGCGATCACCCGCAAAGCGGGTGCCATGCACCGTGGCGCCTGCTTCGTGGCTGAAGCCGCTCCTACAGTTGTTCCAGGCAACCTGTCAGGTCGCTGCCCAGCTTCTCCAGCAAGCGCTCATAGCCCCTGGCATCCACCGGATCGGTCCCGCCCAGCGCATCCAGCTCCGCCAGGCGCACCGGCAACCCCGCCGTCAGCGTCTCGGCCAGGCGCGGCCGCAGCGGCGGCTCGCTGAACACACAGGTCTTGCCCACTTCCTGCAGGCGCTTGCGCATCGCGGCCACATGCTGCGCCCCCGGCTGCACTTCCGATGCCACGCTGAACACGCCCGTATGCTTGAGGCCATAGGCGGCTTCGAAGTAATCGAACGCTTCGTGGAACACGAAGTACGGCTTGCCGGCAATCCCAGCCACACGTTGCTTGATCCGCCCATCCAGGGCGTCCATCCGCTCGATAAACAGCTTCAGATTGCCTTGATAACGCGCGGCATTGGCCGGGTCGGCTGCCGCCAGGTCAGCGGCCATCTTCGCCGCAATCACCCGGGCATTGGCCGACGACAGCCACAGGTGCGCATCGAGGCTGCCCGGGCGGTGGTCATGGTCATGATCGTCGTGGTCTTCTTCGTGGGAATGGCTGTCCTCGCCGAAGTGGCGCAACTGCAGGCCTGGAAGCGACTGAACCGCCACGCTGGGCTTGCCGCGGCTGGCCAGCACGCGGGGCAGGAAACCTTCCATGTCCGGGCCGATCCAGTACAGCAGGTCGGCATCGCCGACCTTGCGCACGTCGGACGGGCGCAGCGCGTAGTTATGCGGGGAGGCGCCCGGCGGCAACAGCACGTCTGGGCTGCCAGCACCGTCCTGGACGGCCGCGGCAATCTGTTGCAGGGGCTTGATGCTGGTCAGCACGCGCACGTCGGCCTGGGCCGAGCAGGCGATGAAAGCGACAAAGAGGACAAGGAATCGGGACACGGTGGATACTCGGGTCGTCAGAAACAGGTAACATAATAACGTCTCCATCCTGAACCGTCGCTGCCCATGTCCATCACGCCGCTGGCCCACCGCCCCCACGATCATTCCCATTGCGTCCACAGCGCGCTGGCCGAGGCCGACGCGCTGTGCAACCGTCAGGGCCTGCGCCTGACCGCCCTGCGCCGCCGCGTGCTGGAGCTGGTGTGGCAGAGCCACAAGCCGCTGGGCGCTTACGACATCCTCGCCGTGCTCAGCGAGCAGGACGGCCGTCGCGCCGCGCCACCGACCGTCTATCGCGCGCTGGACTTCCTGCTGGACAACGGCCTGGTGCACCGCATCGCCTCGCTCAACGCCTTCATCGGCTGCAGCCACCCCGAGCACGCGCACCAGGGCCAGTTCCTGATCTGCCGCGAGTGCCACGTGGCCATCGAACTGGAGCAGGACAGCATCAGCAACGCCATCGTCGATAGCGCCAAGGCCGTCGGCTTCGCCGTCGAAACACAGACCGTGGAAGTGGTCGGCCTGTGCGGCAACTGCCGGGGCAAGGCATGAGCGACGCACTGATCCGCCTCGAGCAGGTCGGGGTCAGCTTTGCCGGTGAAGCGGTGCTCGACAACATCGACCTGGCGGTCGCGCCCGGCCAGATCGTCACCCTGATCGGCCCCAACGGCGCCGGCAAGACCACCCTGGTGCGCGCAGTACTCGGCCTGCTCAAGCCCCATCGCGGCAAGGTATGGCGCAAGCCGAAGCTGCGCATCGGCTACATGCCGCAGAAGATCCAGGTGGACGCCACGCTGCCATTGTCGGTGCTGCGCTTCCTGCGCCTGGTGCCCGGGGTAGACCGCACAGCGGCCTTGTCGGCACTGCAGGAAGTCGGCGCCGAACAGGTGATCGACAGCCCGATCCAGACCATCTCCGGCGGCGAGATGCAGCGGGTGCTGCTAGCCCGCGCGCTGTTGCGTGAACCCGAGTTGCTGGTGTTGGACGAGCCGGTGCAAGGTGTCGACGTGGTCGGTCAGACCGAGCTGTACAACCTCATCACTCGCCTGCGCGACCGCCATGGTTGCGGCGTGCTGATGGTCTCCCACGACCTGCACCTGGTGATGAGCGCCACCGACCAGGTGGTCTGCCTCAACCGTCACGTCTGCTGCTCGGGCCATCCGGAGCAGGTCAGCAACGACCCGGCCTTTGTCGAGCTGTTCGGCCAGAACGCCAAGAGCCTGGCCGTCTACCATCACCATCACGATCACAGCCACGACCTGCACGGCTCGGTGATCGCCCCCGGCGCCCATGTCCACGGAGAGCACTGCAAGCATGGCTGATTTTCTTCTCTACGCCCTGCTTGCCGGCCTGTCGCTGGCCCTTGTCGCCGGCCCGCTGGGTTCGTTCGTGGTCTGGCGGCGCATGGCCTATTTCGGCGACACCCTCTCGCATGCCGCACTGCTCGGCGTGGCCCTGGGCTTCGCCCTGGACGTCAGCCCGGCGCTGGCGGTGACCGTCGGCTGCCTGCTGCTGGCGATCCTGCTGGTGACCTTGCAGCAGCGTCAACCGCTGGCCTCCGACACGCTGCTCGGCATCCTCGCCCCCAGCACCCTGTCGCTGGGCCTGGTGGTGCTGAGCTTCATGCACGATGTACGCATCGACCTGATGGCCTACCTGTTCGGCGACCTGCTGGCGATCAGCACCACCGACCTTGCCTGGATCCTCGGCGGCAGCGCGTTGGTGCTGGTGCTGCTGGCCGCACTCTGGCGCCCCTTGCTGGCCGTCACGGTGCACGAGGAACTGGCGATGGTCGAGGGCCTGCCGGTGGCCGGGCTGCGCCTGGCGCTGATGCTGCTGATCGCCGTGGTGATCGCGGTGGCAATGAAGATCGTCGGCGTGCTGCTGATCACCTCGCTGCTGATCATCCCCGCCGCCGCGGCACAACGTCACGCCCGCTCGCCCGAGCAGATGGCCTTGGGCGCCAGCCTGCTGGGGGTCACCGCGGTATGTGGTGGCCTGGCCATGTCGTGGTTCAAGGACACACCGGCCGGGCCGTCGATCGTGGTCTGTGCGGCAGTGCTATTCTTGCTGAGCCTGGCGCTGCCCAAACGCTGAAAATTCAGGGGACGCACGCAACCTTTCCGTGGGTGCAAGGTCTGTATGGCCTGTTTTCGAGCGTGCGCACCTGGGTGTAGACTTGCTCGCTTTTTGCGCAAATAGAGAGTCGCAGGAATGAAGCCGTTCGCCTCACGTTATCTGCTTGTTGCCGCGTTTTCCCTGTTCCTGGCCGCCTGCTCCAGCAAGCCCGCCGAACAGCCGGTCGCGCCTGTCCAACCGGATGCCTGGCAGCAGCTGGAGCAAACCATCGCCGCCAACGAGCTGGCCACCGCCGAGGACCAGCTCGCCGCGTTGCAGGCACAGTCGCCTGACGACGCGCGCCTGGAGCCCCACCAGCGGCAACTGGCTGAAGCGTATCTGCGCCGTAGCCAGATCGTCCTGCAGAAGGGTGATGTCAATGCCGCCGCCACCGCGTTGGCCCGTGCCCGCGCGCTGATGCCCAAAGCCCCTGCGCTGACGGGTGGCGATGCCATGGCCAATGCCCGCAAGGCTGAGCTGGAAAAAGCCGAAGCAGCACTCAAGGCTGCGGAGAAACAACCACGGGCTCGGTTGATCGATCCGACTGCGCCGAACACCGTTGTCGCACTCAAGACCACCGACAGCCGCGCCCTGCGTCGCCAGCTCGATGACATCGCCCTGGACGTGGTCAACTACCAGTGCGACGTGGTGTTCCAGGTGCCCCGCACCCAAGACGCCCCGTGGCTCAAGACCCTGCTGGAAAAGCGCGTGCGCAAGCTCGACAGCGGCTTCGCGCTGCAACAGAAGCATGAGATCCAGCGCTCGTTGCCCGCGCAGGTGGTGCTGGTTCCTCATCAGCAATGATCAATCGCGGGGCAAGCCCGCGATTGCCTTCGATCAGGCGCACCAATCGTCGCGTTATGCCCAACTGATTGGACGAATCAGAAATAAATGATAAGAACGGCTATTGGAAAAGGCTAAAATGCGCGACCCCGGCTAACCGCTGGCCCACATTCCATGCGCCCCACAAGGTTCGCTCAGTGATCGAGTTTCAAAATGTCCACAAAACCTACCGTGTCGACGGTAGGGATATCCCGGCCCTGAACCCGACCAGCCTGACCATCGAAGATGGCCAGGTGTTCGGCCTGATCGGCCACTCCGGTGCCGGCAAGAGCACCATGCTGCGCCTGATCAACCGCCTCGAGGCTCCGAGCGGCGGCAAGATCATCGTCGATGGCGAAGACGTCACCGCCTTCGATGCCAACCAGCTGCGCCGCTTCCGCCAGCAGGTCGGGATGATCTTCCAGCACTTCAACCTGCTGGCCTCGAAGACCGTCGCCGACAACGTCGCCCTGCCGCTGGTGCTGGCTGGCGAGCTGTCGCGCGGTGAAATCGACAAGCGCGTCACCGAACTGCTGGCCCGCGTCGGCCTGCAGGACCACGCCAGGAAGTACCCGGCACAGCTGTCGGGCGGGCAGAAGCAGCGCGTCGGCATTGCCCGCGCCCTGTCCACCAACCCCAAGATCCTGTTGTGCGACGAAGCCACCAGCGCCCTCGACCCGCAGACCACCGCGTCGGTGCTGCAACTGCTGGCCGAGATCAACCGCGAGCTGAAGCTGACCATCGTGCTGATCACCCACGAGATGGACGTGATCCGCAGGGTCTGTGACCGCGTGGCGGTGATGGACGCCGGGAAGATCGTCGAGCAAGGGCCGGTCGCCGAGGTGTTCCTGCACCCCGAGCACCCGACAACAAAGCGCTTCGTCCAGGAAGACGAGCAGGTCGACGAAGGCGAGCAACGCGACGACTTTGCCCACGTGCCGGGCCGCATCGTGCGCCTGACCTTCCAGGGCGACGCCACCTACGCGCCGCTGCTGGGCACCGTGGCCCGCGAGACCGGCGTGGACTACAGCATCCTCGCCGGGCGCATCGACCGCATCAAGGATGTCCCCTATGGCCAGCTCACCCTCGCCCTGATCGGCGGTGACATGGAAGCGGCGTTCGCCCGCTTCAAGGCAGCTGACGTACATATGGAGGTACTGCGTTGATGGACGCCCTGAATTTCTTCGCCAACGTCGACTGGGCCGAAATCTGGCTGGCCACCGTCGATACCATGATCATGCTGTTCGGCTCGCTGTTCTTCACCGTGCTGCTGGGCCTGCCGCTGGGCGTGCTGCTGTTCCTCTGCGGGCCGCGGCAGATGTTCGAGCAGAAGGGCGTGTACGCGCTGCTGTCGCTGGTGGTGAACATCCTGCGCTCGCTGCCGTTCATCATCCTGCTGATCGTGATGATCCCGATCACCGTGCTGATCACCGGTACTTCGCTGGGCGTCGCCGGCGCCATCCCGCCGCTGGTAGTGGGCGCCACGCCGTTCTTCGCCCGCCTGGTGGAGACCGCCCTGCGCGAAGTGGACCGTGGCATCATCGAAGCCACCCAGTCGATGGGTGCCACCACCCGCCAGATCATCACCAACGCCTTGCTGCCTGAGGCCCGTCCGGGCATCTTTGCAGCGATCACCGTCACCGCCATCACCCTGGTTTCCTACACCGCGATGGCCGGCGTGGTGGGCGCAGGTGGCCTGGGCGACCTGGCCATCCGCTTCGGCTACCAGCGCTTCCAGACCGACGTGATGGTGGTCACCGTGGTATTGCTGCTGGTGCTGGTGCAGGTGCTGCAGAGCGTCGGCGACAAGCTGGTCGTGCACTTTTCCCGTAAGTAACCCCAATGGGGTCGGCCTGGCCGACCCGTTCGGGGGCCGTCGCGGCCCTCACAAGGAGTGATCAATGAAGAAGCTGCTTGCTGTTGTCGCCGCTGTCGCGGCCTTCTCGGCCCACGCCGAGACCCTGACCGTCGCCGCTACCCCGGTGCCGCACGCCGAGATCCTCAAGTTCGTCCAGCCACAGCTGGCCAAAGAAGGCGTGGAGCTCAAGGTCAAGGAATTCACCGACTACATCCAGCCGAACGTGCAGGTCGCGGAAAAGCGCCTGGACGCCAACTTCTTCCAGCACCAGCCGTACCTGGACGAGTTCAACAAGGCCAAGGGCACCCAGCTGGTCAGCGTCACCGGCGTTCACCTGGAGCCGCTGGGCGCCTACTCGAGCAAACTGAAAAAGCTCGACGAGCTGGCTGACGGCGCTACCGTGGTCATCCCCAACGACGCCACCAACGGCGGCCGCGCCCTGTTGCTGCTGGACAAGGCCGGCGTGATCAAGCTCAAGGACAACAAGAACATCCTGTCGACCGTGAAGGACATCACCGGCAACGACAAGAAGTTGAAGTTCCGTGAGCTGGAAGCGGCGACCATTCCGCGTGTGCTGACCCAGGTCGACCTGGCGCTGATCAACACCAACTATGCGCTGGAAGCCAAGCTGAACCCTGAGAAGGACGCGCTGGTCATCGAAGGCAGCGACTCGCCTTACGTGAACATCCTGGTGGCCCGTCCGGACAACAAGGACGCGGATGCCATGAAGAAGCTTGCCGCGGCCCTGCACTCGCCTGAGGTGAAGCAGTTCATCACCGAGAAGTACAAGGGCGCGGTGATTCCGGCGTTCTGACCTGAAACCCTCGGGGCCGCTCTGCGGCCCTTTCGCGGCACAAGGCCGCTCCTACAGAGGCATGCGATCTTCTGTAGGAGCGGCCTTGTGCCGCGATGGCCTGCATAGCAGGCCCAACATGCTCAATCCCGCTTCACCAGCCCCGGCAACTGCGCCACCAGCTTCTGGTTGTTGAACGGCGCACGAATGAACCCGCGCTGGCGCCCATCCGGCCCGACCACCGCCAGGTTGCCGCTGTGGTCCACGGTGTACCCCGGCTTGCTGGTATCCGCCGGAATGAACGGAATGCTCAAGGCATTGGCCAGCTTCTGCGTATCCTCGATCGACCCCGCCACACCAACGAAATCCTTGTCGAAATAGCCCAGGTACTGCTTGAGCTGGTTCGGCGTGTCACGGTTCGGGTCCACGCTCACCAGCACCACCTGCAGGCGCTCGATGGCCTCCTTGGGCAGCTCGCTCTTCACCTGGCGCAGTTGGGCGAGGGTGGTCGGGCAGATGTCCGGGCAGTAGGTGTAGCCGAAGAACAGCAACGACCATTTGCCCTTGAGCTGGTCCAGCGCGATGGGCTGGCCGTTCTGGTCGGTCATCTTCACATCCGGCACCGTGCGGCTTTGAGGCAACAGGATGATGCCGGCATCGATCAGTTCGGTAGGGTTCAGTTGACCGCGGTCACTGAGCACCTTGTTGACGGTCAGGCCCATGATCAGCGCGACCAGGGCAACGAGGATGAAGACGGTTTTCTGGGTTCGGGTCATAGGTTCAGCAACAGGTAGTGGTCAACGAGCAACGCGATGAACAGGGCGAACAGATAGCCGATAGAGTACTTGAACGTCTTGATCGCCGCGTGCGGCCGGGTGCCACGGTACAACACCCAGGCCCAATGCAGGAAGCGCAGGCCCAGGGCCAGGGCACAGGCCAGGTAGAGCGGGCCGCTCATGTGGATTGCATAGGGCAACAGGCTGACGGCCAGCAGAATCAGGGTGTAGAGCAGTATATGCAGTGCGGTGTAACGCTCGCCGTGGGTCACCGGCAGCATGGGAATATCGGCTTTTTCGTACTCGGCCTTGCGGTGGATGGCCAGGGCCCAGAAGTGCGGCGGGGTCCAGGCGAAGATGATCAGCACCAGCAACAGCGGCTCGGCGCCCACATGCCCGCTCACCGCCACCCAGCCCAGCAACGGCGGGGCCGCGCCGGCCAGGCCGCCGATCACGATGTTCTGCGGCGTGGCACGCTTGAGAAAGCCGGTGTAGAGCACCGCATAACCCAATAGCGAGGCCAGCGTCAGCCAGGCGGTAAGGGTATTGGTGAACGCCAGCAGCAAGGCCAAGCCCATCACGGCCAACAGCAAGGCGAAGGCCAGGGCCGGGAACGGCGCGACCCGGCCCTGGGCCAGCGGGCGCTTGTGGGTGCGGGCCATCAGCGCGTCGATGCGCCGGTCCACCACGTGATTGACCACCGCCGCGCTCCCGGCGCACAGGCCGATCCCCAGGTTGCCGAACAGCAGCACGCTCCAGGCGACACCGGCGCGGGTGGCGAGAAACATGCCCACCAGCGAGGTGATGAGCATCAGCACCACCACCTTGGGCTTGGTCAACTCCATGTAGTCGCGCCAGCCGGCGCGCGGGCGTTCCGTGCTCAGAAGCGTCGCCACGAATCATTCCTCATGTGATGGGAGAGCCCGACGTTGCTCACCGGGGTGAGGCGCCAGCCAAGGCCGACACGTACCTTGTCAGCCACGCGGATGCGGTAGTTCACCAGCACCATGCTCAGCAGCAGCAGGATGCCGCCAGCGTTGTGGGCCACGGCCACGGCCAGCGGCAAGTGCAGCAGCACGTTGCTCACGCCCAGCCCGATTTGCAGCGCCAGCGCCAGCAGTACCAAGCGCGCCAGGCCGGTCAGGCCATGGCGATGCAGCTTCCAGCTGAGCATCAGCAGCACCACCGTCACCAGCAAGGCACCGAGGCGATGGCTGATATGGATCGCCGTGCGCGCATCGCTGTCCAGCTGCCCGCCCAAGTAGTTGGGGCCAACGTGCTGGGTGAGGTGGAAACCGTTGCTGAAGTCCGCCGCCGGCCACCACTGGCCATGGCAGGTGGGCAGGTCGATGCAGGCCACCGCCGCATAGTTGGAACTGACCCAGCCGCCCAGGGCGATCTGGCCGATCACCACCAGCAGTGCCAACGCAGCGAGACGGCGCAGGCTCAGGGGCAGCTTCGGCAATGGCGCAAAGGCCCGGGATAGACGCAGGGATAGCAGGAAAAGCAGGCTGACCGTGGTGAAGCCACCAAGCAAGTGCGCCGTCACTACCTGGGGCCAGAGCTTCAAGGTCACTGTCCACATACCGAACGCCGCCTGGGCCAGCACGACCCCCAGCAATAGCAGCGGCAAGCGGTAGGGTTGGCCATCGCGGGCATGTCGGCGCACGGCCTGGAAGGCGAGCAGGGCGATCACCAGCGCCAGCGTCCCGGCGAAATAGCGATGGACCATCTCCGCCCAGCCCTTGGCTTCCTCGACCGGGTGCTCGGGGAAATGCAGCTCGGCATGGGCCAACTGAGCATCGGTCTTGGGCACGCTGATGAAGCCATAGCAGCCAGGCCAGTCCGGGCAGCCGAGGCCGGCGTGGGTCAGCCGGGTGTAGGCGCCGAGCAGCACGACCAGCAGCGCCAGCAGGGTGGCGAACACAGCGAGGCGGAATCCGGGTCTGGCCATGGCGGCCTCCTAGCCGATGTTGGACAGCTTGAGCAGGTGGCGCAGGTCGTCCAGCACCTGCTTGCCGTTGACCTTGGCGTCATAGCGCAGCACCAGGTTGCCGTGGGGGTCGACGATCCACAGCTGCGGGCCAGGTTCGCCAACCTTTTGCCGGTAACGCTGGGCCTCCAGCGGATAGCGCTGCAACTGCGGGTACTCACGGTCGAGCACGGCCTGGTAATCGCCATCCAGCGCTTCGGCCGAGGCCAGGGCATGGCTGGCGCGGCTGGCGTCGCGGCCCAGCCCGATCTGGATCTGCCGGGCCAGATACACCAACTGCCGACAGTCTTCGGCACAGGCCTCGGGGGCACTGACCAGCAGTTGCCACCGTTCATCCTGGGCATCGATGCCGATGTCGGCACGGCCCAGGCCGTTGCCGATCATCACCCCGTGGTAGCTGCGCCCGTCCGGTACCCAGAACTGCAGCTTGTACATGCTGGTGGCGAGGATCATCGGCCCGAGCACGACGAACAGGATCAGCAGCAACTGCAAGCGCCCGCGGGCCTTGCGGCCTTCAGGTGCGTGCAACGGGCTCGTGGCGGCGGCCATGGCGGTTCTCCTTGTCGTTGTGATGCCAGCCGAAATAGAGGTAGAGCAGCAGCAATGCCGTCGCCAGGGCGAACCACTGCACGGCATAGCCCAGGTGCTTTTCGGGCCCCATGGCGACTATCGGCCAGTCCAGTCGATAGCTGGCCGGGCCCGGTTGCAGGCGCAGTTCATGGGCGAAGCCATCCCGGCCCAGTTGTTGCCAGAGCGCGGCCGGGTCGATGGCGGTGAGCAGGTGCGGCCACCGGCCTTCGGTCGAGTCGGGGTGGAGCTGGAACGTCTTGCCGGGCGCGACATACACCGAGGCCTCCAGCGCCAGCGGCTGGTCGGGGGTGTCGAAGCGTACCGGCACGCGGCGATCCGGCCAGGGCAGCCAGCCGCGATTGACCAGCAGCCACTGCCCACTGGCCTGGTCGTGGAAGGGTTGCAGCAGTTCGACACCGGGTTTGCCATCGCGCATCTGGTTATCCAGCAGCAGGCTGTGCTCGGCGTCGAAGCGGCCGTAAAGGTGTACGGGGTAGAAGGCAGGATCCGGCAACTGGCGCAATTGCGCGGCGGCCACCGGCACCTCGATCTGGCGCTCGGTATAGGTATCGAGCAGGGTGCGCTTTTCGTCGGCGCGACGCAGTTGCCAACAGCCGAGCGAGAGCAGCCCCGGCAGCAGCGCGAGCACCACCAGGGTCGGGATCCAGCCCGGACGAAACGGCCTCATCGGGGCCTCGTCGGGGCAACCGCTATACTTGTCCGCATCACCACATCCCCCCGGAGTAGCGCCATGCTCAAGGCCGCGATAGTCCTGATGCTGCTGGCCACGGTCGCCAGCCTGTTCAGTGGCCTGGTGTTCCTGGTCAAGGACGACGACCATTCGACCCGCCTGCTCAAGGCCCTGACCGTACGTGTCACCCTGGCGGCCCTGACCATCGGGCTGGTGGCCTGGGGCTTCATCAGCGGCCAGCTGGTGTCGCACGCCCCCTTCTGAAATCCCCACCACCCTTTGTAGGAGCGGCTTCAGCCGCGATCACCCGCAAAGCGGGTGCCACGCCTGCTTCGCGGCTGAAGCCGCTCCTACAGCACATACACAAAGATGAACAACCCCACCCACACCACATCGACGAAGTGCCAGTACCAGCTGGCCGCCTCGAACCCGAAGTGCTTCTCGGGGTTGAAATGCCCCCGCAGCACGCGGCAGAACATCACGAACAGGATCACCGTCCCCAACGTCACATGCGCGCCGTGGAACCCGGTTAGCATGAAGAACGTCGCGCCATAGACCCCCGATCCCAGCGTCAACCCCAGCTTGGTGTAGGCCTCGTGGTACTCGTAGGCCTGCAATGCCAGGAACGACAGCCCCAGCAGAATCGTCAGCCCCAGCCACAGTTTCAGCGTGCCGCGATGCCCCTTGCGCAGGGCGTGGTGGGCGATGGTCACGGTCACGCTGGAACTCACCAGCAAGATGGTGTTGATCAGTGGCAGGTGCCACGGATCGATGACTTCCTTCGGCGGCGGAAACAGTTTCGGGTCCGGCGTGTGCAGCAATGGCCAGACAAACTCGAAGTTGGGCCAGAGCATGTGCGCCACGCCCTTGTGCCCCTCGCCTCCCAGCCAGGGCCCTGCCAGCACCCGCACATAGAACAGCGCCCCGAAGAACGCCAGGAAGAACATCACCTCGGAAAAGATGAACCAGCTCATGCCCCAGCGGAACGAGCGGTCCATCTGCGAGCTGTACAGCCCCGCGTGGCTCTCCTTGACCACCGCGCCGAACCAGCCGAACAACATGTATGCCAGGAACAACCCGCCGACGAAGAAGATCAGCGGCCCGTGGGATTCCGGGTGGCCGGCCTTGAGGTCGTTGAACCAGGTACCCAGGCCGAACACGGTGATGAACATGCCGATCGTGGCGATGATCGGCCACTTGCTCTGCGCCGGGACGTAGTAATGCTCGTGGCTTGCCATGGTTGATCTCCTTCCCTCAACGGGCGGCCTCGGTCGCGACATGGGCGACCGGGGGGTGGCGAGCGGTGATGTCGAACAGGGTGTAGGCCAGGGTCAGGTGCTTCACCGACTCCGGCAGGTCGCGGTCAACGATGAAGCGCACCGGCATCTCGATGCGCTCGCCAGGCTGCAGCACCTGCTGGGTGAAGCAGAAGCACTCGGTCTTGTGGAAGTACGCCGCAGCCTCGGCCGGGGTGATGCTGGGGATGGCCTGGGCACTCATGGGCTTGTCGGTCGGGTTGCGGGCGATGAAGATCATCTGGTTCACCGCCCCCGGGTTGACCTCGAGCTGGTCGGCGGTGGAGTGGAACTCCCAGCTCATGTCACCGGCGTTGGTCGACATGAACTGCACACGCACCGAACGCGACAGGTCGCTCACCTGGCTGCCCTCGTACTGCCCACCGGTCTTGCCGTTGATGCCGAATGCTTTGCACATCACGTCATAGATCGGCACCAGGGCAAAGCCGAAAGCGAACATCACCACGGTCAGCATCAGCAGGCGGGTGACCAGGCGTTTGAGCGACAGGCCGTCCATAGGCAGGCTCCTACTTCACTTCCGGAGGGGTCTGGAAGGTGTGATAAGGCGCCGGCGACGGAATCGACCACTCCAGCCCTTCGGCACCGTCCCAGGGCTTGGCCGCTGCCGGCGCGCCGCCGCGGATGCACTTGATGACGATGAACAGGAAGAAGATCTGCGTGGCACCGAATATGAAGGCGCCGATCGACGAGACCATATTGAAATCGGCGAATTGCAGGTTGTAGTCGGGGATTCGCCGCGGCATGCCGGCCAAGCCGACGAAGTGCATGGGGAAGAAGGCCATGTTCATGCCGATGAACGACAACCAGAAGTGCAGCTTGCCGAGGGTTTCGTCATACATGTGCCCGGTCCACTTCGGCAGCCAGTAGTAGGCCGAGGCGAAGATGCCGAAGATCGCCCCGGGCACCAGCACGTAGTGGAAGTGCGCCACGACGAAATAGGTGTCGTGATACTGGAAGTCCGCCGGGGCGATGGCCAGCATCAGCCCGGAGAACCCGCCAATGGTGAACAGGATGACGAAGGCGATGGCGAACAGCATCGGTGTCTCGAAGGTCAGCGAGCCCTCCCACATGGTGCTGACCCAGTTGAACACCTTCACCCCGGTGGGCACGGCGATCAGCATGGTGGCGTACATGAAGAACAGCTCGCCCACCACCGGGATACCCACCACGAACATGTGGTGGGCCCAGACGATGAACGACAGGAAGGCAATAGCCCCGGTGGCGTAGACCATCGAGGTGTAGCCGAACAGCGGCTTGCGCGAGAACGCCGGGATGATCGAGCTGACCGCGCCGAAGGCGGGCAGGATCATGATGTACACCTCGGGGTGGCCGAAGAACCAGAACACGTGCTGGAACAGCACCGGGTCACCGCCGCCGGCGGCACTGAAGAAGCTGGTGCCGAAGTGGATGTCCATCAGCATCATGGTCACCACGCCGGCCAGCACCGGCATCACTGCGATCAGCAGGAACGCGGTGATCAGCCAGGTCCAGACGAACAGCGGCATCTTCATCAGGGTCATGCCCGGGGCGCGCAGGTTGAGGATGGTGGCGATCACGTTGATCGCGCCCATGATCGAGCTGATGCCCATCAGGTGGATGGCGAAAATGAAGAAGGTGACGCTGGCCGGGGCGTAGGTGGTCGACAGCGGCGCATAGAAGGTCCAGCCGAAGTTGGGCCCGCCACCGGGGCTGAACAGGGTCGAGACCAGCAACAGGAACGCCGCCGGCAGCAGCCAGAAGCTGAAGTTGTTCATCCGCGGCAGGGCCATGTCCGGGGCGCCGATCATCAGCGGGATCATCCAGTTGGCCAACCCGACGAACGCCGGCATCACCGCGCCGAACACCATGATCAGCCCGTGCATGGTGGTCATCTGGTTGAAGAACGCCGGCTCGACGATCTGCAGCCCGGGCTGGAACAGCTCGGCACGGATTACCATGGCGAACGAACCGCCGAGCAGGAACATGGTGAAGGCGAACCACAGGTACATCGTGCCGATGTCTTTGTGGTTAGTGGTCAGCACCCAGCGCATCAGGCCCTTGGCCGGGCCGTGGGCGTGTTCATGACCGTGGGCGTGGTCGTCGATCACTGCACTCATGTCCTGTCTCCTGCAACCCTAAGGCACCGGTTCATTTGCTTTCCGCCTGCTTGAGCGCCAGCACGTCCTTCGGCGTGACCATGTCGCCCTTGTTGTTGCCCCAGGCGTTGCGCTCGTAGGTGACCACGGCGGCGATGTCGACTTCCGAGAGCTGCTTGCCGAATGCGGCCATGGCGGTGCCAGGGCGGCCATGGAAGACCACGCTCAAGTGCTCTTCCTTCGGCCCGGTGGCGATCTTCGAGCCCTTGAGCGCCGGGAACATCGGCGGCAGGCCCTGGCCCTCGGCCTGGTGACAGGCCACGCAGGTGGTGTGGTAGACCTTGTCGCCGCGCTCGACCAGCTCCTGCAGGGTCCAGTCCTTGCTGGTCAGCTCCTTGAGCTTGGCCGCCTCGGCCTTGCGCTCGCCCAGCCAGGTCTCGTAGTCGGCCTTGGATTTCACCTCCACCACCACCGGCATGAAGCCATGGTCCTTGCCGCACAGCTCGGTGCACTGGCCACGGTAGATGCCGGGTTTCTCGATGCGGGTCCAGGCCTCGTTGACGAAGCCGGGGATGGCGTCGCGCTTGACCGCGAAGGCAGGCACCCACCAGGAATGGATCACATCGGCGGCGGTGACCAGGAAGCGCACCTTGGCACCCACCGGCAGCACCAGCGGCTGGTCGACTTCGAGCAGGTAGTGCTCATCCTTGGGCGCCTTGTTGTGGATCTGGTCGGTGGGGGTGGCCAGGTTGCTGAAGAACTCCACATCCTGGCCCAGGTACTTGTAGTGCCACTTCCACTGGTAGCCGGTGACCTGGATGTCGATGTCGGACTCACTGGCGTCGTAGATGTCGATCAGGGTCTTGGTGGCCGGGATGGCCATGGCCACGAGGATCAGGAAGGGGACGACAGTCCAGAGGATTTCCACCCAGGTGTGCTCGTGGAAATGCGCGGGCTGCTGGCCAGTGGAGCGGCGGTGGATGACCATTGACCAGAACATCGCGCCGAACACCACGATGCCGATGATCACGCAGATCCAGAAGATGGTCATGTGCAGGTCGAACACGGCGTGGGAGACGTCCGTCGCCCCGGGAGCCATGTTCACGGTCCATGCCGCCTGTGCCTGACCAAACATTGACCACAGCAACAGGCCCATCCAGACATGTGGATGTCGCATCATTGCGGGTTCCCCTTATCGTTCTTGTAGTCCCGGAGGCGCGGACGACCTTACGACATAGGGGGGAACGGTGGCCAAGACTGCCTGGCTTCGACGACCGAGCCCCCTGCAAACGGCAGTCGGGCCTCATCAACGAATCACGTTTCAAGCGGAGTATAGACACCGACCAATGGTGCGCAATGAAGGGTTTTAAATGATCTTCATCCATCCAAACGTTTGCGCTGAAAGCCGCATGAATACTGGGGCGGGGCACAATGATGGCACATTGATATAGCCAATTTCCTACACGTGTCTCAGAGATATAACAAATGCGTCTTAGGCATTCTCGTAAGCAAGCTAACTTAGTGTCTTCCGTTTGTAACGCCTTGTCCCTGGAGTTGTCATGAACATCGCTGCTGTACGCGAGCAGATCGAAACCGCCCATCAACATGAGAGCCGCACAGGCCAGCTGAAAGCCCGCCTCGAACTGCAACTGCCCCACCTGCATCCCTCGATCCAACTACCCCAGCAGGATGCCCAGGGTACGCTGGCGCGTTTTGTCGGCGCCTACATCAACGAGGTTCCGGAACTGCTCGAGGCCGCGCACAACGTGGCGCTCGAAGCCGGTATCGAGTCGCAGATCAAACCGGTGCTGAAAATCGCCGAAGCCTACTTCCTGCAGCCACCCAGCGTGATGGCCGGGCATGTCGGTCTCGACTGCCTGCTGGACGAGGCCTACCTGGCGCACCGCCTGGTCGAGGAGGTCAACGACCTGTACATCCGCCACTTCCAGCAGCCGCTGATTCCGGTGGATACCACGGTGGCCAACCTGATCGCCCACCAGTTGATCGGCGAGACGTTCGCCAACCAGCTGGACGAGGTGGTGCATCACTCAGTGGATGAAATGCTTGATGACGAGAGCTTTGCCGCCGAATCGGTGGAGGCTTATCGCGACAAGCTGTCGAGCCCGGAAACCGGCGCGGCGTGGAAACGCTGGCCGTGCCTGTCGCGCCAGCTCGGGGTTGAGCTGGGGCAGTCGGCTTGAGATTGCGGGGGCCGCTGCGCGGCCCTTTCGCGGCACAAGGCCGCTCCTACAGACAACCGCGATCCCTGTAGGAGCGGCCTTGTGCCGCGAAAGGGCTGCAAGGCAGCCCCAGAATTACCGGCTAGACCCCAACCCCAGCGGTTGTCCTCAACCTACCCTCGACCCGCCGCTTCAGCCGCCGCTGCTCCAACACCAGCCGCGCGCCCTTGGCCGCGCCACTGCGCCCCCAGTCCTCCAGCAACTCCAGGCAGGAATGGTCGATATAGCTCAGGTTGCCCAAAGGCACATGCAGCGTCGTCCCTTCCGGCACGGTCTCCAGCACCTGGGTCAGCGCCGGCACCTTGAGGAACGTCGCCGCCCCGCTCAGGCGCAGCTCCATGTGCCCCGGCGCGTCCAACGCCACCAGGTTGATCTTCAACCGCGCCGCCTTGAACGCCAGCTTCAGCAAGGTGAGGGCGAAGCCCAGCAACACACCGGTCAGCAGGTCGGTGAAGACGATCGCCAGTGCCGTGGCGGCATAGGTGAACATCGGCATTCGCCCATAGCGGCCCAGGCCGCGAAACGCCTTGAAGTCCACCAGCTTCACACCGGTGTACACCAGCACGCCCGCCAGGCTCGCCACCGGGATCTGCTGCAGCACGCTGCTCAACGCGACCACGAAGGCCAGCAACCACAAACCATGCAGAATCGCCGAAGCCCGGGTCTGCGCGCCGGCCTGCACATTGGCCGAGCTGCGTACGATCACCCCGGTCATCGGCAGCGCGCCGAGCACGCCGCAGAGCATGTTGCCGATGCCCTGCGCCGACAGTTCACGGTCGAAGTCCGAACGCTGGCCGCTGTGCATGCGGTCCACCGCGGCCGCGGACAGCAAGGTCTCGGCGCTGGCGATGAACGCGAGGGCGAAAGCTGCCACCAGCAGCGTTGGGTCGGCCAGCTTGAGCAGATCGTCCGGGCGTAGCCAGTCGATGGCTTGGGACAGATCGGCGGGTACCTGCACGCGATTGACCGGCAGCGCCAGCCACAGGCTGATGGCGGTCATCGCCGCGACCCCGAGCAATGCACCGGGGATGAAGCGCAGAGGTTGCGGGCGAAAGCGCTCCCAGGCCCACATGATGGCAATGGTGCCCAGGCCCAACGCGCCGGCCTGCCAGCCATTGCCCGCGCTTTCCAGCGGCAGGGCCGAAGCCAGCGTCGCCGGAAAACCCAGCAAGTTATCCACACCCGACGGTTGCGGGGCCGTGTCGAACATCACATGTACCTGGGACAGCACGATCAGCACACCGATGCCGGCGAGCATCCCATACACCACCGCTGGCGCGGTCACCCGGAACCAGCACCCCAACCGCAAGCGCCCGGCCAGCAGTTGCAGCAACCCCGCCAGCAACAGGATCGGCCCGAGCATGGCCATGCCATGCTGGCGCACCAGTTCGAACACCAGCACTGCCAGACCCGCCGCCGGGCCACTCACCTGCAGCGGCGAGCCCGCCAGGAAGCCCACCACGATGCCGCCGATGATACCGGTGATCAGCCCTTTGGCCGGGGGCATGCCGGAGGCGATGGCAATGCCCATGCACAACGGCAGGGCCACCAGGAACACCACCACCGAGGCCAGCAACTCACGCGGCAATGCCGCTTTGATCTGTGTCTTGTTCACCATGACGCTCCTTTCTCAAGTTCACGGCCATTCCTCTGGCCGCAGGCACGGGATCCCTGGATCGCGCGCAGGCGCGGGCCGCCAGCGAGCTTGCCGGCAAGGCGTCCAGGGAAATTCAAGGCAGGCGAAGACCGCGCCGCACCCATCGGGTGCAGCCGGCTATCAAGGTCGTTTCAGCGTGTTCGGGTCGCTTAGTAGCGGCCTCTCGGAGTAGCGGAGGGGATCGGCTCGCCTGCGGTCAGTGGCAGGAAGCGGTCACTGGCGGCATCGTAGGCTTCGATCTGGCTGGTTTCGATGTCGTAGATCCAGCCATGGATGTGCAACTGGCCAGCCGCCAGGCGCGAGGCGACCGAAGGGTGGGTGCGCAGGTGGTGCAGCTGGGCGATGACGTTCTCTTTGGTCAGCAGCTGCATGCTTTCGTGCTCGCTGCCGCAGGAGCAGTTGTCCTCGATCACGGTGCGCGCCACTTCGGCATGGCGCAGCCAGGCGGAAACGGTCGGCATCTTGTCCAGCGAGTGCGGGTTGAGCACCGCGCGCATCGCGCCGCAGTCGGAGTGGCCGCAAACGATGATGTGATGCACGCCCAGCGCCAGCACGGCGTATTCGATGGCGCTGGAGACACCACCATTCATCTGGCCATACGGCGGTACGACGTTGCCGACGTTACGGGTGACGAACAGGTCGCCTGGCGAGCTCTGGGTGATCAGCTCGGGGACGATGCGCGAGTCGGCGCAGGTGATGAACATGGCCCGCGGCTTTTGCGCGGTGGCCAGCTTCTTGAACAGCTCCTGCTGCTCGGGGAAGACTTCGGTGTGGAACCGCAGGAAGCCGTCGACGATATGCTTCAGGGCGGCATCGGCGCTTTCGGCGGGTGCGGCCGGGACAACCTTGGATGGGTCCTTGATGGGCATGATTCATCCTCTTGACGGTTTGAAGGTAAGTTCCAGTTTACCGGGGAAAGATTCTGGCTATGCGGGGATTTAGATGACGCGCACAGGCAAATGATCACAGTCGCTGTGGACTGGATTCCTACGCTAGCGGAGAAATCTTAACTGAAACTTAATTCCGGAGGCTCTAGAACGGGCGTTCCAGAAGATCTTGGCGGGCTTTCGATAATAGCAAAATTACATCAGGTGCCAAGAGGCATGAGTGAAAATAATGGCGTCGATTAGCCTGGCTGAACATAGCGAGGCCGCTCTCGCTTGACCAGGGCGATGGCCGGCAAATCCGCTTTCAACCGCTCTACTACGAGCTTTCAGACAAACAACATGTCGCTGTTCCGATTTATTTAAAGCACTTTGCCAGTATAGGATGCGCCCCCTTTTACAAATGCCAGACACGGATCGTCATGCCCCGCAGTACCGCCTTTGCTCGTGCCACCCTACTGACCTGCCTGTTTTGCTCCACCGCACTGCATGCCGACCCCCACCGCGCCGAACTGCTGGATGTCTATCGCCATGCAGTGGAGCAGGACGCCCGCCTGAGCGCCGCCCGCCACGAGTACCAGGCACTGAGTGAGCGCGTGCCGCAAGCCCGGGCAGGCCTGCTGCCCAGCCTCAATGCCGGGGCCACCTTCGAAAGCACTCGCCTGCAGCGTGACGAGCCCGCCCTTACCCGCACCCGCAGTGGCATGGTCTACCAGGCCAACCTCAACCAGCCCCTGCTGCGCCTGGATCGCTGGTATGCACTCAAGGCCGCCGAGGCCGGCACGGCCCAGGCAGGCCTGGAGCTGGCGTCGAAAGAGCAGGCGCTGATCCTGCAAACCGCCGAAGCCTATTTCGACACCCTGCGCGCACTTGATGCGCTGGCCGCCTCGAAGGCCGAGGAAAAAGCGCTCGCACGCCAGCAGGAGCAAGCCCAAGGGCGATTGCACAATGGCGCCTCGAGCATCACCGATGTACTCGATGCGCAGGCCGCCTTCGACAACGCCAGCGCCAACCGCAAGCTGGCGCAACGCAAGGTCGAGGACGCCTTCGAGGCGCTCCAGCGCCTCACGCGCCAGGACTACGCGCAAATCGCTGGCATTGCCCATCAGTTGCCGGTCCAGCCGCCGATACCCAACGACGCCAGCACCTGGGTCAACCAGGCGGTGCAAGGCAATCTCGCGCTACTGGCCAGCGGTCAGGCAGTCGATGCCGCCGAACAGGCCAACCGTCAGCGTAAGGCCGGGCATGCCCCGACCCTCGATGCCGTGGCGTCCTACCGCAAGGGCGACAACGATCGCTTCGGCTACAGCAACCCCACCGATTTCGGCCGCAACGGTTACCGCGACGACATCGCCCAGGGCACCCTGGGCCTTGAATTGAACATCCCGCTCTATGCTGGCGGGCTGACCAGCTCGCAGGTACGCGAAACGCGCGAGCGTCTGGCCCAGAGCGAGGACGAGCGCGAAGATCGCCGCCGCGAAGTGGTACTGCAAACCCGCAACCTGCACCGCGCGGTCAATGCCGACGTAGAGCAGGTGCAGGCACGCCAGCAGAGCATTCGCTCCAGCCAGGCATCGCTCAAGGCCAACCAGGTGGGCCGGGCGATCGGCTCGCGCAACACCGCCGACGTGCTCAACGCCGAACGCCAGCTGTACCGGGCCGTGCGCGAGTACAACGACGCCCGCTACGACTACATCATCGATTCGCTCAAGCTCAAGCAGGCTGCCGGCAGCCTGGCCCCCCAGGACCTGCTCGACCTCTCCCACTACCTGAGCCGCGACTACGACCCGGACCGCGATTTCCTGCCACCCGAGGCCAGGGCCAGGCAGTCTGCCACCAGTTAAACAATCGAGTGAAATATCAATCATTCGATGATGGCAAAATGATTACAAATTCTTTCCAAGTACGCTAACCTACTGAAATAGGTAGCTTTACCAGGCCGTTCGGCCTGCATGGACGCGTTATGAGTGAACACCCAACAGACACCCCGGACACCGGGCTGATCTGCCTGCTGATGCTGGCCCGTTTCCACAACGTGGCGGCTTCCGGCGAACAGCTGGCCCACGAATTCACCGATGGCCAGCAAGCCTTCACCACCCCTCAACTGCTGCTGGCTTCGCGCAAGCTCGGCCTCAAGGCCAAGTGCGTCGACACCCATCCCCAGCGCCTGGCGCATACACCACTGCCGGCAATCGCCGCAGACCGAGACGGCGGCTTCTTCATCATCGCCCGCATGGACCAAGGCAAGGTGCTGATCCAGGATCCACGCGCCGAACGGCCCCAGGTCATCGACCTGGCCGCCCTGGAACAGCGCTGGAGCGGCGAGTTGCTGCTGGTTCGCAGCGAATCGTCGGTAGCCGGCGAAACCTCGCGCTTCGACTTCACCTGGTTCATCCCGGCCATCGTCAAGCACCGCAAGCTGCTCGGCGAAGTGACCCTGGTGTCCTTCGTGCTGCAGATCTTCGCCCTGCTGACACCGCTGTTCTTCCAGGTGGTGATGGACAAGGTCCTGGTGCACCACGGCCTGACCACCCTGGACGTGATCGCCATCGGCCTGCTCGGCATCATGCTGTTCGAATCCGCCTTGAGCGGCCTGCGCAGCTTCGTCTTCGCCCATACCGCCAGCCGCATCGACGTCGAACTGGGCTCACGCCTGTTCCACCACCTGATCCACCTGCCGCTGGCCTACTTCCAGGCGCGCCGGGTCGGCGACTCGGTGGCGCGGGTGCGCGAGCTGGAGAACATCCGCAACTTCCTCACCGGCAACGCCATCACCCTGGTGATGGACGTGCTGTTCTCGGTGGTGTTCATCGCCGTGATGTTCTACTACAGCGGCTGGCTGACCTTGGTGGTGGTGGCGTCGCTGCCGCTCTACGCGCTGGTTTCGCTGCTGATCACACCGGTGCTGCGCCAGCGCCTGCAGGACAGCTTCAACCGTGGCGCCGAGAACCAGGCGTTCCTGGTCGAGACAGTCAACGGCATCGACACCCTCAAGTCGATGGCCGTCGAGCCGCAAGTCCTGCGGCGCTGGGACAACCAGCTGGCGGCCTATGTCGCCGCGGGCTTCAAGACCCAGACCCTGTCGACCCTGGCCAACGAAAGCGTCGGCCTGATCGGCAAGCTGGTGACCGTCGCCACCCTCTGGCTCGGCGCGCGCCTGGTGATCGACGGCCAGCTCACGGTCGGCGAACTGATCGCCTTCAACATGCTGGCCGGGCGCGTGGCCCAGCCGATCATGCGCCTGGCCCAGTTGTGGACCAGCTTCCAGCAGACCGGCGTGTCGGTGCAGCGCCTGGGCGACATCCTCAACACCCGCACCGAGCTGTCGTCCTCGGCCCGTAGCGCGCTGCCGCCGTTGCAAGGTGGCATCGAGTTCGACCAGGTGCATTTCCGCTACCGTGCCGACGGTTCGGAGATCCTGCGCGGGGTCAGCCTGCGCATCGAGCCGGGCGAAGTGATTGGCGTGGTTGGCCGCTCCGGTTCCGGCAAGAGCACCCTGACCCGCCTGCTGCAGCGGCTGTATGTGCCCGAACGCGGCCGGGTGCTGGTCGACGGCATGGACCTGGCCCTGGCCGATGCGTCCTCGCTGCGCCGGCAGATCGGCGTGGTGCAGCAGGACAACCTGCTGTTCAACCGCAGCATCCGCGAGAACATCGCCCTGGCCGACCCCGGCACCCCGCTGGAAACCGTCATGCAGGCGGCCCGCCTGGCCGGTGCCCACGACTTCATCCTCGAACTCGCCGAAGGCTACGACACGATGGTGGGCGAGCACGGCGCCTCGCTCTCGGGCGGGCAACGCCAACGCATCGCCATTGCCCGGGCGCTGATCGGCGACCCGCGCATCCTGATCTTCGACGAAGCCACCAGCGCGCTGGACTACGAGTCCGAACGCATCATCCAGCAGAACATGCGTTCGATCTGCCAGGGGCGCACGGTGATCATCATCGCCCACCGCCTGTCCGCCGTGCGCGATGCCAACCGCATCGTCGTGGTGGACCGCGGCCAGATCGTCGAACAAGGCAGCCACGCCGAACTGCTCGCGCACCAGGCCGGGCACTACGCCAGGCTGCACCGCCTGCAACAGGGCTGATCCTCTCACCACCTCATACCAAGGAGAGGCCATGTCCGCCTATTCCAGCCTCTGGCAGCGCTACCGCGAGGCCTGGCAGCACGCCTGGCGTCAACGCAAGGCGCTCGACGCGCCCCTGCGCGCCGCCCACGAAATCGAGTTCCTGCCCGCCGCCCTGGCCCTGCAAGAGCGTCCACCGCACCCGGCGCCGCGGGTGTTCGTCTGGAGCATCATGGGCTTTGCCGCCCTGGCCCTGCTGTGGGCCTGCCTCGGTCATGTCGACGTGGTCGCGGTGGCCACGGGCAAGGTGGTGCCGAGCGGGCGCACCAAGCTGGTGCAGCCCAGCGAGACCGCGGTGGTCAAGGCCATCCACGTCAGCGATGGCCAGCGGGTGAAGGCCGGCGAATTGCTGCTCGAGCTCGACCCGACCACCGCCGACGCCGATGTGCGTCGCAGCGAAAGCGAACTGCTGGCTGCGCGCATCGACGTGGCGCGCAGCAGCGCGATGCTCCAGGCCATCGCCAGCGGCCAGCCACCGCAGGGGCTGCAAGGCGACATCGAGCACGCCGACGCGCTGCAGGTGCAGGATGCCGAACGCTGGCTGCAGGGGCAGTACCAGGAGTATCGCAACAACCTCGACCAAGTCGATGCCGAGATCCAGCAGCGCGGCGCCGAGATCCAGGCCGCCCAGGTGCAGGTGGCGAGCCTGCGCAAGACCCTGCCGATCGCCACGCAGCTGGCCCGGGACTACCAGAACCTGCTGGAGCAGCAGTACGTGGCCCGCCACGAGTACCTCGACAAGGAACAGGCCCGCCTCGACCTGGAGCGCCAGCTGCAGGTGCAGCAAGCCAGCGTGCTGCAGTCGACCGCCGCGCAGTCCGAGGCCCGCCGCCGCCGCGAGGGCGTGGTGGCCCAGGCCCGGCGCAGCCTGCTCGACCTGCAGCAGACCGCCGGGCAGAAGGTCGCCAGCCTGCGCCAGGAGCTGGCCAAGGCGCGCTACCAGGAAGCCCGCACGCAACTGCTGGCCCCGGTCGACGGCACCGTCCAGCAACTGGCGGTGCACACCGTCGGTGGCGTGGTCACCCCTGCCCAGGCACTGATGGTCATCGTGCCCGGCGATCAGCCGGTGGAGGTCGAGGCACTGCTGGAGAACAAGGACGTCGGCTTCGTCCAGGTCGGGCAGGCGGTGACGGTCAAAGTCGAAACCTTCACCTACACCCGCTACGGCACCGTGCAAGGCGAAGTGCTGAGCGTGTCGCGCGACGCCATCGAGGATGAACGCCGCGGGCTGGTGTACAGCAGCCGCATCCGCCTGGCCAGCGACCACCTGCAGGTCAACGGCCAGGCCGTGGCGCTGACGCCGGGCATGGCGGTAAGCGCCGAGATCAAGACTGATCAGCGGACGGTGATCGATTATTTCCTGAGCCCGTTGCAACAGCATGCGCAAGAGAGTTTGCGGGAACGGTAGTGCTTGAGGCCTGGGCTGGTTTATCCAGAATCCGAGAAAATCCATTAAACATCAAAGTACGCCCAATATGGCAACCCAGGAATCACTCCAATGACGCCTGCCCGATTAATCCCAATAGTTTTCTTGTATCTTTTTTCCAATGCCAGCATCGCCTGTACGTTTCATGACACTCGTAACAACGCCGTCTACGAATTGAAGCTGTCAGAGGCTGAATGCCGTACGATCTCGTATATTGATGGGCCCATCATCCCGATGCGCCTCAGCTACCCAGAAGGTAAAGTCGTTGACTCGGCATGGCGGGGAGAGACCATTGACCTCCTTCTATACCATGTCGACTCGACGCATCGGTTAGACCGCATGCTTGACGGGGTCTCTTACATCCGAAGCATCGGCGACCTGGATGTCTATAAAGACTCGAGCGAAGAATTTTATCTGCTCAGGGGTAGTGATAGCGCGCGCATCTTTATCAAAGAACGCGGCTATACGTGGCTTGCGAAGCGCATGTATAGCGGGGTGTTGATCCAGTATCAATACGACCGCCGAGTCACGAACTTTGCAACCATTGACAATCTCATAATGGCTGCGCTCGAGCACATGCTCGGGCGCCAGGGTGAACAATGATTACGCTCATATCATACCGCCGCCCCAGCATTCTAAATCCAGTTTGTTTTTTGCTGGCGGCTTGTCTACCCCTTACTGTTATCGCCGACTGCCGGCCAAACGTGGGTCCTGCGCCGTCCCGCTTGGCGCACCTTGAGCTGAGTGATCAAGAGTGCAGGACACTCGAACGAATGGGATCGCCACAAATTTTTATGACATTGGACTTCCCAACGGGCGAGGTCGTTGAGCAAACCCCGCGTAACCGAAAGATCAGAGTCCGCATTCGTGAGGCCGGTCCATATTTCAATTTGATGGCCGCGTTCGCAACACTTAAGCCAACACGCGAGGAACCTGGCATTACGATATATGGCAGCGATGACGATGCCACCTATCTTTTGACGGGGTCCGACGGTGAAAAATTTTACGTGACAGCCATCGTGGAGACCTGGGTAGCCCATAGGACTTACAAGGGGCTGGACGTGAACTATCAATACAGTCGAAACATAAAAAACTTTAAACAAATGGACGATGCGGTGCTCAAGCTTCTGAACAGAGTTTTCATCAACACCCAGGAGTAGAAAACACACATAACATGATTAGGCTTCTTATCGCCGATCAGGGAGCGCGCCAGCGCAAACTCACTCATCTGCGAGAATCCTCTCGTACGCACTCAAATTAAGGTTAAAGGATGAACATGATAAACATGACAGCTGAGCAGCTGTCAGAACTCACACGCCTGCGCGATAGCAAACGCTACCCCGACATGTATCGCTATATGCTCGAGGTCGTGACTACGCAAAAAACTATCACTCACGATGCTCAAGCGCTAGACGATTTGACTACTGCTCAGACGTGGTTGAATGTAGCTATCAGCGTCAACTCGAATGATGGTCAGTTTCCAAACCAGATGGTCCGCGGGTCAATGCAGTTCGCGGCGGCAAGTAAAGGTAAACCTCTTTCCGACACTGAATTTCAAAAAGGCTCCGATAAGCTCGCCTGGAATATTGCGGACAGTATCATCAAAAATGGTGGTTTCCCCCCGATCAACGACATCATGAAGGATGATCGGGATATGACTGTCGATGCGTTTGGCCTCGAATCATGGCAATGGCCTGGCACCATCGCCGATACCTTCCCCCCTCTGCTGGGAGGTCTCAACCGCGAGGTTTCGACCATCCCGGGCCAAGGCGAAACCTACGCAAAGCACCTCAGGCTCGCTGTCATGCAGAACCTCGCCGGGGTCAGTCGGTACATTTCCAGCTTCACCGAATTGGACATGCTTCCCGCATGGAAATATGCCAATGAGCTAAGGCGCTTCGCTGCGGACAACACCTACAAGATGTTCCAGTGGTTCGGTGCCGGTGACGACACTCCCGTCCAGCCCGATACCAACCAGTCGATCCAGATCCACATCGACGCCTCGCCCAAGCCACAGCAACACATCCAGGGCGAAGACCAGGCACGCCAGGACGTGAGCAACGGCTACGTGCAGAACGCCGCGACCCACAACGTGTTCGCCCTCGGCGGCATTCTCAACAAGACCGACTTCGCCTCCACGCAAATGGCCAGCCTGACCTCCGGCGGCATCCGCCCTGGCGAAATGCAACTGGACCCGAACGCCCGCCCCAACAGCCACCTGTCGAAGTTCTACCTCGACCAGCCAAGCACCAGCAGCTTCGATTTCAGCCTGCGCAACGCGGTGACCCTCAACGGCCTGTCGGCCATGACCACCCGCAACACCTACGTCGACCCACTGCTGCTCGACCTGGGCGGCGAAGGCGTGCGCATGACCGACTTGAGCGATGCGGTGCTGTTCGACACCGACCACAGCGGCACGCTCAAGCGCAGCGCCTGGGCCGACCGCAAGACCGGCATGCTGGTGATCGACGACGGCAGCGGCCAGGTCAAGGACGTCAGCCAGATGTTCTCCGAGTACTACAAGGGTAAGGCCGGTGTGAACGGCGCGGCTGGCGAGGCCCGCTTCAAAGACGGCTTTGCCGCGCTGGCCAGCGAGGATGGCAACGGCGATGGCATCATCGATGCCCGTGACCCGATCTGGAACCAGCTGCGTGTGTGGGTGGATGCCAGCCATGACGCCCGTGTCGACGGCGGTGAGCTGAAGACCCTGGCCGAACTGGGCATCACCCAGATCAACGTGCGCGCCGCTGGCACGCCGGGCGAGACCCGCGATGGCAGCCGTGTGCTGGCCCGGAGTTCGTTCACGATCGGCGGCGCCAGCCGGGAAGCGTTGGCCGTGGACTTCCTGGGCGACCCGGTAAGCAGCACCACCACCCGCCAGGGCGATGGCATCCGCGTGGTCTCCAGCAGCGACGGCGCCACCACCATCGCCTACAGCAGCACCAGCAACCAGGGCGAACAGCTGGACGCCACGACCCTTGGGGTGAACAACCTGTATGGCGGCAGCGGCAACGACCAACTCACTGCGGCGGCCGGCGGCAGCTGGCTGGTCGGTGGTGCTGGCAGCAATACCTACATCGGCGGTGCCGGCGACGACGTCTTCGTCATCAGCGCCAGCGACAACCCACAGAACATCCACGGCAACGGTGGCCGCGACACGGCGCTGATCGTCGGTGACCAGGGCGTAGAGCTGAACATGGCCAAGGCCGGGCTGACCATTGCCCAGGGCGGTCGCGGCGACGATGTGATCCGCAGCGGCGGTGGCGCTGGCGTGTTCATCAAGGGCGGGGAGGGCAATGCCACCCTGATCGGCGGCGCCGGCAACGATGTACTGGTCGGCGGCAGCGGCCACAACACGCTTATCGGCGGCAGCGGCAAGGCGGTGATCTATGCCGGGCCCAACGGCGACCTGATCTACGCGTCCGCAGGCGGCAGCATCATCCACGCTGGTGGCGGCAACGATGTCATACACGGCGGTGCGGCTGACGATGTGATCGAGGTCGGTCACGGCAACGCGCAGATCGACGGCGGCGGCGGCACCAACCTGGTCACCCTGCACGGCAAGTACGGTGAGTACCGCATCACCCATACCAGCAACGGCTACCAGGTAGCCGACAACGTGACCGGTCGCGACGGTACCGTGCAACTGCGCAATATCCAGAAGCTCAACTTCGCCGATATTTCCGCCGTCGACCTGTCCACCCCCAACGCCATGCCGGTGGCCGATGTGCTGCGCCTGGACAAGGACGGCCAGCGTTTCGACCGCCAGCGCACGCACCTGGTCGCCGCCTCCAGCCTGCTGGCCAACGACCTGCTGCTCGACAGCAAGGGCGGCCTGCGCATCGACAACGTCGGCGATGCCACCGGCGGCTCGGTCAGCCTCACCGCCCAAGGTGACGTGCTGTTCACCCCGCTGGCCGGCTACACCGGCATGATGGGCTTCAAGTACGGCATCATCGATGCCCAGGGCAACAAGTCGGCCTCGGTGGTCGACCTGGGCAGCGGCCAGACCGCGCCGATGCGCGCCAGCGTGACCCTGCTCGACGCTAACATGCCGGATGACCCGCTGGCCGCGCAGCAGTGGTACCTGAGCGACACCAACGTGCTGCCGGTATGGCACGACTACACCGGCAAGGGCGTGCGCATCGCCATGTTCGAGCCCGGTGGCGAGTTCGCCACGGCGCCGGAAATCTTCGACATCCAGCACCCGGACCTGGCCGCCAACGTCGACCAGGCCTGGCTCAAGACCCAGCGCGACAAAGGCGTGCTGCCAGAACTGGCCTCCAACCACGCGACCATGGTCGCCGGAGTGATGGTGGCCGGGCGCAACGACCAGGGCGGCGTGGGCGTGGCCTATGGCGCCAAGCTCAGCGGCTTCTACCTGGCCAACAAGGGCGACGACCTGACCGGCCTGGGCAACATGGTCAACTACGATGTCGCCAACCACAGCTGGGGCTTCCAGAACGACTTCGCCATCAGCAACCTGCAGAACGGCGCCATCGACACCGCCAGCGCCCTGGCGGCCAACGCCCGCTATGCCGCGCACAACGGTCGCGGCGGCCTTGGCACGGTGATCGTCACCGCAGGCGGCAACCAGCGCGCCCACGGCGGCAGCGCCCAAGGCTCGCTGACCAACAACAACCGCTTCTCGATCGAGGTGGGCGCGATCAACGCCCAGGGCGACCTGTCGACCTTGCAGATCGGCTCGACGCCGTTCTCCAACCCCGGCGCCAGCCTGCTGGTTTCGGCCCCGGGCAGCAACGTGCTGTCCACCAGCCGCCTGGTGGAGACCGAACGCGGCTCGACCTTCGGCAACGACTACACCAGCATGCAAGGCACCAGCTTCGCCGCGCCGATCGTCTCCGGCGTGGCCGCACTGATGCTCGAAGCCAACCCCAACCTGGGCTACCGCGACGTGCAGCAGATCCTTGCGCTGTCGGCCCGCCGGGTCAACGACAGTGCTACCCGCTGGGACGACAACGGCGCGCGCAACTGGAACGGCGGCGGCATGCACACCAGCCACGATTACGGCTTCGGCGAAGTGGACGCCCGCGCCGCGGTGCGCCTGGCCGAAAGCTGGATGACCCGCAGCACCGGCGCCGACGAAAGCGTGTTCAGCGCCAGCAGCGGTGCCCTGGGCAAGACCCTGGCCGGTGGCGGCAGCCTGAGCAGCTCGGTGCAGATGGATGCCGGGCTGAACGTCGAGCACGTGGAAATCGACCTGGATGCCAGCGTCGGCCGCCTTGGCGACCTCACGGTCACCCTGGTATCGCCCGACGGCACCCGCAGCATCCTGCTCGACCGCACCGGCAAAGTGCCGCAAGGCATGGCCGGGGCCAGCGACAGCGACGTCGGCAGCACACGCTCCGGCGCCTTCAAGTACAGCTTCATGAGCACCCGCGACTGGGGCGAACGCTCGGCCGGCACCTGGACCCTCGAGGTCAAGGACGCCAGCAACGGCCAACCGGTGACCCTCAACAACTGGGCCCTGCGCCTGTATGGCAGCAAGGCCGGCGCGGACGACACCTACTTCTACACCGACGAGTACCTCAAGGCGGTGCAGGGCCAGGCCAGCCGCGGCGTGCTGGATGACGCCGGCAACGGCACCGCAGGCGGGCGCAATACGCTCAACGCCGCGGCGGTCAGCGGCGATGTCCAGGTCAACCTGGCCACCGGCGTGGCCAGCATCGGCGGCGCGGCGCTGACCTTGCGCAACCCGAACGGCGTGCACAACCTCATCAGCGGTGACGGCAACGACACCCTGGTGGCCGGCAACGCCGATGCCCTGCTCGACGGTGGCCGAGGCAACAACAGCCTGACCGGCGGCAGCGGCAAGGACTACTTCGTGGTCCATCGCCGCGAGGGCGGCCAGGACACCGTGCACCGCTTCGAGGCGGCGAAAGGGGAGGTCATCGACCTGGTCGGCTTCACCGGCAAGACCTTTGCCGACCTGGCCCTGCAGCAGCAGGGCGCGGATGTCCGCGTCGACCTGGGCAATGGCCAGCACATCTTGCTGAGCGGGCAGTCGCTGGGCAACATCAGCGCGGCAAACTTCCAGTTCCAGGACCGCTTCGTCGCCCCGGCCAACTATGTCGACAGCAGCCGGCCGATCGTGGACACCGGCACCGTCGCCGGCACCGTGGTGCTCAACGGCGGAGGCCAGGGCGTAAGCTTCAGCAGCGGCGCCGACGGCCAACTGGTCGCCGCGCTGGCCGGCAAGGTGTACAGCCACGACAGCGCCACCTCGGACCGCTTCGTCATCAGCCACCAGCTCAATGCCAGTGACTACCGCAATGCCTTGCGCGGCTTCCGTCATGGCATCGACAAGATCGACCTGAGCCAGGTCGGCGTCACCCGTTTCGAAGAGCTGAGCATCGCCCAGAAGAACCGTGGCACCATCAATGGCCTGTCGCAGATCCATGGTGTGGAACTGAGCACCAACGTGCTGCGTGGCGCGGCTCAGCCGGTCAACCTGGCCTACCTCGATGCCATCGAAGTGGCCCAGCTCGATGCCGGCGACTTCATCTTCGCCAGCGCCCACCTGCCGGTGGAAACCGGCCAGCCCGCGCTGCCGCCGACCCGCCTGCCGGGGATCGACCTGTCGCTGCCGGACCGAGTCAAGCCTATCGAGATCCCTGACCGGCTCACGCCGATCATCGAGCGGCCTGATATCAAGATTCCCGATACCCGGGTTCCGGACTTCAGCATTCCGGATCACCGGATCCCGGATCTGAACGACCTGCTCAATCGCGGCACGGACGACTGGCGCAAGCGCTTCGATGACCACCCGAGCGTACCGACCCGGCCGGTCGAGATCCCTGACATCCGGCCAACGCCCATCGAAATCCCGGAGGTCAGAATCCCTGACCGACCAGCGGTCGACCTGCGCCCAAGCACCGATATCGACTCGATCCTCGAAGAAGCGAGGCGCCGGCGCGAGCAGATCATGGCGGAAAGCGACCGCCGCATGGAGGAGATGCGCAAGCGCTTCGATGACCATCCGAGCGTACCGACCCGGCCTGTCGAGATCCCTGACATCCGGCCAACACCCATCGAAATCCCGGAGATCAGAATCCCTGATCGAACGGAGCTCGACCTGCATCCAAGCACCGATTCCGGCTCGCTCTACGAAGAATCGAAGCGCCGTTTCGAGGAACGCAAGCGCGAGCGGACCGAGCGTAATCCGGTGACACTGCCGGACATCAAGCCGACAGTCATCGATCACCACGACTTCGAGGTCAAGGTGCCGGACATCGACACAAGCAGCGATTTCAAGCGTCCCAAGCCAGCCGACACCACGACTGCAACACGCCCCGTGGCCAGTACCGCGCCGGCCCAGGCCTACCAGCTGATCGCCGCGGGCCAGGCCTGGAGCGCCGGTTCGCTGGGCGGGTTGTTCGGTCAGGCATTGAAGGAGCAGGCACCCGTCTACCAGGTCAGCCTGGCCGACGGCTCGCCGCTGCCTGCCTGGATGAGCTTCGATCCCGCCCAGGCTTCGCTGACGGGAACACCGTTGGCCGGCCTCAACGCGATCTACGACATCAAGGTCAATGCCGGCAGCGAAGCCAGCGCCGTGCTGCACCTGATGGTCCAGCCGACGCTGCTGACCGTGCCGACGTTCGACAGCGTGACCCTGGCCGACGACCAGTACGCGGTGAACCTGAGCAACTCGTTCACCCAGGTGACCGCCAACGGCGGGCGCCATCTGGCGCTGCTGGGTAACGGCACCACGGCCACCTTGCTCGGCAAGGAAGACCAGCAGGTCTTCGCCGCAGGCTCCAGGGCCGAGGTGACCTTGGGCGACGGCAACAACACGGTCAAGGGCGGCGTCGACAAGCTGGTGGCCGGCCATGGCGACAACCTCGTCGAAACCACGGCCTCGTTCTCCAACCTCACGCTGGGCAATGGCCAGAACACCATCAAGGGCAAGATCGACAAGCTGGTGGTCGGCAATGGCGACAACCACATCGAAAGTTCGGGCTCATCCGCCAAGATCACCCTGGGCAACGGCCACAACACCGTCAAAGGCGAGGTCGGCAATCTGCTGGTCGGTGATGGCAACAACCAGATCGAAAGTTCGGGTTCGTTCGCCGAGATCACACTGGGTAACGGCCGCAACAGCGTCAAGGGTGCGGTGCGCAAACTGGTGGTCGGCGATGGCGACAACCACATCGAGTCATCCTCCTCGTTTGCCGACATCACCTTGGGCAAGGGCCACAACGACCTGGTCGTCACAGGCAGCATGAGCAACGTGACGGTCGGCGAAGGCCGTACCGAAGTCGCGTTCAAAGGCAACATGAGCACCCTGACCTTCGGCAAGCCCGTGTTGCCCGAACAGCTGTGGTTCCAGCACCAGGGCGATGACCTGCTGATCAGCCATATCGGCAGTGAACAGCAGGTCACCCTGGATGACTGGTACGCCAGCTCGCCTGCCCGGGCCGGCAACATTGTTGCCGGTAACGGCCAGCGCCTGTCGGACCGCGATGTCGAGCAACTGGTCCAGGCCATGGCGGCGTTCGCGCCGCCCGGCGCGGCAGCCACCAGCTTTGACGCGGCGCAGGCGCAAGCCTTGCAGCCGGTGCTCGCTGCCAACTGGCGCTAACGCTGATGCCTGGAGGCTTGCGAGCCTCCAGGTGACGGCATCCTGATCAAAACAACGCCATCTGCCCGCCTGGCGGGCAGAATGCGCTGCAATCCAGCTCCAACTCCTCCCGCCCTTCGAACCCCAGCCGTCTGGCCGCCTTGCGAAAGCGCTGCGCCAGCAATTCGGCGAACACCCCTTCACCGCGCATCCGCGCACCGAACCGACTGTCGTACAGCTCACCACCGCGGCTTTGGCGGATCAGGCTCAGCACATGGGCGGCGCGCTGTGGATGGTGATCCTGCAGCCACTGCTCGAACAGCGGCGCCACTTCCAGCGGCAGGCGTAACATCATGTACGCCGCGCTCTGCGCGCCGGCCTCCTTCGCCGCCTCCAGCAGGCGCTCCAGTTCACTGTCGTTGATCATCGGGATCATCGGCGAACACAGCACGCCCACCGGCACTCCCGCCTCGCGCAATACCCGGATCGCCCGCAGACGCGCCTTGGGCGCCGCCGCACGCGGCTCCAGCGTGCGCTTGAGTTCGTCGTCGAGGGTGGTGAGGCTGATCATCACCCGCGCCAGCCGCTGGCTGGCCAGTTCGCTGATGAGATCAAGGTCGCGCAGTATCAGCGAACCCTTGGTGACGATGGTCACCGGGTGGCGGTAGCGCAGCAGCACTTCGAGCAGGCGCCGGGTGAGTTGCTGCTCGCGCTCGATGGGCTGGTAGGGGTCGGTGTTGGAACCGAGGTTGATCGGCGCGCAGACATAGCCGGGCTTGCTCAGTTGCTGTTCGAGCACTTCGGCGGCGTTGGTCTTGGCGATCAGCTTGGTTTCGAAGTCCAGGCCGGGGGAGAGGTCCCAGTAGGCGTGGCTGGGGCGGGCGTAGCAGTAGATGCAGCCATGCTCGCAGCCGCGGTAGGGGTTGATGGAACGGTCGAAGGGCAGGTCGGGTGAGGTGTTGCGGGCGATGATGGTCTTGGCCGTCTCGATCCGCACCTCGGTGCCCTGGGTGGGCGGGACTTCCTGGTACCAGCCGTCGTCTTCGGCCACCGAGCGGCTTGGGGCGAAGCGATTGTGGGGGTTGGCGGCGGTGCCGCGACCACGGAGGGGGGCAGGGGTCATGGTGAAGGTCCCGATATACTGTATGGAAATACAGTATATCGGGTTCTTTCCGAAGGCCAGGACCGTCAGACGGATGAACGTTGCCGGTACCGGCCGCTTCGCCGGCAAGCCGGCTCCTACAGGTACAGCGCCGGTCGATGGATCAGCGCGGTCAGGGTAGGAGCCGGCTTGCCGGCGATAGCCCGCAAAGCGGGCCCGGGCTTACTCTGGCTTCTTCAGCTTCGGATTGGGAAAGAACTGCACGGTCTGCACCTTGGCCGGCGCTGCCTTCGGTTCCAGGTGGTTAACCCGGGTACCCAGCTCCTTGGGTACCGACAAGCCCTGTTCGTTCAGGGTGTCGGTGAACCCGCAGGCCACGCACTCACGGTGCGGCACGCCGTCCTCGTTCCACATCATCAGCTTGTCCATCTCGCTGCACGCCGGGCATACAGCCCCGGCGATAAAGCGTCGCTTGGTCTTGCTCACGGCTACCTCGCTCATGCCGCCGCGTCCTCGGAGAGACCGCAGTGGCGCAGCAATGCATCGATGGAAGGCTCACGGCCACGGAAGTCGACGAACAGCACCATCGGTTCACGGGAACCACCGCGAGCGAGGATGGCTTCGCGGAAGGCACGGCCCGTCTCGGCGTTCAGCACACCTTCTTCCTCGAAGCGCGAGAAGGCGTCGGCCGACAGCACTTCAGCCCACTTGTAACTGTAGTAACCCGCCGCGTAACCGCCGGCGAAGATGTGCGCGAAGCTGTTGGGGAAGCGGTTGTAGGCCGGCGGACGCATCACCGAGACCTCGTCACGCACACCTTCGAGCACCTGCAGCACGCCGCGGCCGTCGCCGTGGGTGGCGTGCAGCTCGAAGTCGAACAGCGAGAACTCCAGCTGGCGCACCATCATCATGCCGGACTGGAAGTTCTTCGCCGCCAGCATCTTGTCCAGCAGGTCCTGGGGCAGGGGCTCGCCGGTCTCGTAATGGCCGGAGATCAACGCCAGGCCGTCCGGCTCCCAGCACCAGTTCTCCATGAACTGGCTGGGCAGCTCCACCGCGTCCCAGGCCACGCCGTTGATGCCGGAAACGCCGGCATGCTCGATGCGGGTCAGCAGGTGGTGCAGGCCGTGGCCGAACTCGTGGAACAGGGTGGTGACTTCATCGTGGGTCAGCAGCGCAGGCTTGCCGGGCGTGGCCGGGGTGAAGTTGCACACCAGGTTGGCCACCGGGCTTTGCAGCGCGCCGGCGGCGGTGCGGCGATGGTCGCGGGCGCCATCCATCCAGGCACCGCCACGCTTGTTGGCGCGGGCATAGAGGTCGAAGAAGAAGCGGCCGACATGCTGGCCGTTTTCCTTGATCTCGAACAGGCGCACGTCCGGGTGCCAGCTGTCGAAGCCTTTGAGTTCGGCGATTTCGATGCCGTACAGGCGCTGGACGATGGCGAACAGGCCGGTCAGCACCTTGTCGATCGGGAAGTAGGCGCGCAGGGCTTCCTGCGACACGCTGTAGCGCTGCTCGCGCAGCTTCTCGCCGAAGTAGCCGGCGTCCCAGCTGGCCAGCTCCGGGGTGCCTTGCTCGGCGGCATAAGCCTTGAGCTGCTCCAGATCCTGGGCGGCGAACGGTTTGCTGCGCTTGGCCAGGTCACGCAGGAAGCTCAGCACCTGGTCGCTGGACTCGGCCATCTTGGTGGCCAGGCTCAGTTCGGCGAAGTTCTGGTAGCCCAGCAACTTGGCCAATTCCTGGCGCAGGTCGAGGATCTCTTCCATCACCGGGCCGTTGTCGAACTGACCGGCGTTCGGGCCCTGGTCGGAGGCACGGGTGCAGTAGGCGGCGTACAGCTCTTCGCGCAGGGCGCGGTCGCTGGCGTAGGTCATCACTGCGTAGTAGCTGGGGAACTCCAGGGTAATCAGCCAGCCGTCGAGGCCCTTGGCCTGGGCAGCGGCGGCCATCTGTGCCTTGGCCGAGTCGGTCAGGCCGGCAAGGGCGGCCTCGTCGGTGACGTGCTTGGTCCAGGCCTGGGTGGCATCGAGCAGCTGGTTGGAGAAGCGGCTGCCCAGCTCGCTGAGCTTGCTCTGCACTTCAGCGTAGCGCTGCTGCTTGTCGGCCGGCAGGTCGATGCCCGACAGACGGAAGTCGCGCAGGGCATGGTCGATGATGGTCTTCTGCGCGACGTCGAAACCGGCGGCTTCAGGGCTGGCGGCCAGGGCCTCATACGCTTCGAACAACGCGCGGTTCTGGCCCAGCTCGGTGGAATAGGCGCTCAGGGCCGGCAGGCACGACTCGTAGGCCTCGCGCAGCTCCTTGCTGTTGCACACCGCGTTGAGGTGGCTGACCGGGCTCCAGGCGGCGCCCAGGCGGTCGTTGAGCTCGTCCATCGCCAGCACCAGGCCAGCCCAGGTCGGGTTCTTGCCCTGCTGTTCGAGGATGTCGGCGATGGCCTTGCGGTTGTCGGCGAGGATCTGCTCGATCGCCGGCAGCACATGCTCGGCGCGGATTGCCGAGAAGGGCGGCAGATCATGGGACTGCAGCAGCGGGTTGTTCGCACTCACGGTTCGGGTACCTTGGCAGGAGAAACACAGGACCATCTTAATTACAATCGACGCCGACCGCAGCAGGCAGCCTGCCTATCGGCATTGCAGAGGAACACTATCATGGCCCTCCGGACCTTCCAGCAACACTCGCCGAAAGTGGGAGCACGGGCCTTCGTCGACCGTTCGGCGGTGGTCATCGGCGACGTCGAGATCGGCGCGGACAGCTCGATCTGGCCGCTGACCGTGGTACGGGGCGACATGCACCGCATCCGCATCGGCGCGCGCACCAGCGTGCAGGACGGCAGCGTATTGCACATCACCCACGCCGGCCCCTTCAACCCGGACGGTTTCCCGCTGATCATCGGCGACGAGGTGACCATCGGTCATAAAGTCATGCTGCATGGCTGTACCCTGGGCAACCGCATCCTGGTGGGCATGGGCAGCACGATCATGGACGGCGCCATCGTCGAGGACGAGGTGATCATTGGCGCCGGCAGCCTGGTACCACCGGGCAAGCGCCTGGTCAGCGGCTACCTGTACATGGGCAGCCCGGTGAAGCAGGTGCGCCTGCTGAGCGAGCAGGAACACGCGTTCTTCCCCTACAGCGCCGGCAACTACGTGAAGCTCAAGGACCAGCACCTGGCCGAAGGCTACGACCAACCGGAATAACCCATTCGCGGGCAAACCCGCTCCCACAGGCTTGCCCAGCCCCTGTAGGAGCGGGTTTACCCGCGAAGCAGTCGACCCAAGATTCGAGTGGAACCCCTACATGCACCAGCAGAACATCCTCTTCGACCTCGACGGCACCCTGACCGACCCGCGCTCAGGGATCACCCGTTCGATCCAGTACGCCCTGGCCAAGCTGGGCATCGACGAGCCCGACCTTGCCCGCCTCGAACACTTCATCGGCCCACCCTTGCTGCAGGCCTTCATGCAGTTCTACGGTTTCGACGAAGCCAAGGCGTGGCAGGCGGTGAACTTCTACCGCGAACGCTTCAAGGTGACCGGGCTGTACGAGAACCTGGTCTTCGACGGTGTGCCGGAGCTGCTGCAAGCCCTCAACGCCCAAGGCCGCACCCTGTACATCGCCACCTCCAAGCCGTGGGAATATGCCCGCGAAATCGCCCGGCATTTTGCCTTCGACCAGCACTTCAAGGTGATCTACGGCAGCGAACTGGACGGCACCCGCACCAACAAGGTCGAGCTGATTCGCCACCTGCTGGATGAAGAACGGCTGGACCCGGCGCAGACCCTGATGATCGGCGACCGCAAGCATGACCTGATCGGCGCTCGCAGCAATGGGTTGCAGGCAGTAGCGGTGGGATATGGGTTCGGCAGCCGAGAGGAACTGGAGGCCGAGGCGCCTGCGTTCCACTTCGAGACACTGGCCGCGTTGCACCAGGCGTTCATGCGCAACTGAGCCTTTCGCCGGCAAGCCGGCTCCTACACCGCACCTGTAGGAGCCGGCTTGCCGGCGATGGGCCGCAACGCGGCCCCAGGTTGCAGCAAACGCACCAACGCCGCCTTGCGCTCCTCGATCGAAAGCCGCCCCAACGCCTCGACCCGCTCGTAAAACCGCGCCCAGTCCCCATCAACATCCTTGAACAGCCGCGAAAACGCCGGCACCCATTGGTCATACAGCCCAAACGGCAGCAACTTGGCATTGTTCATCGGCGCGTAGATCCAGGCATCGAACCGTCGATCCCCTGCCCAATCCCGGTCGCGCACCTCGCGATATTCCGTGCGCAACCGCTCGAACTCCGTCTGTTTGGCCGCCCGCTTGCCCGCCTCATCCAGTGGCCCCGCATAGATCGCCTGCAACCGCTCACGGCTGGCCAGTATCAGTCGGGTAAACTGCTCGCGTTGTTTCACACTACCATCCTCGACCGCCGCAAGCCCACGCGCCATGCGCCATTGCCGCGATCCTTCCTGCTCGACGAAGGTGGCAAACGACTCGTTGAACTCAGTGTCGTCCTGCACATAGAAACGCTGGTGCGCCAGTTCATGGAAGATCACCGTGGCCAGCCGCTCATCCCCCCAGGCGACCATGCTCGAAAGGATCGGGTCATCGAACCAGCCCAGCGTCGAGTAAGCCTCCACACCGCCCACGTAGACATCCAGCCCTTCCTGGCGCATCAGCGCCGCCGCGCCACGGGCATCGCCCTGCTGGTAATAGCCGCGGTAGGCCACGCAACCGGCGATGGGGAAGCAATGGGTCACCGGCTGCAACGACAACTCCGGGGTCGCGAACACATTCCACACCACGTAAGGCCGCCTCAGGTCGGCATAGACCCGGTAACTGCCGTTGTCCGGAAGCTTCAGGTGCTCGCTGGCGAATACTCGGGCCTGTTCGGCAAACTGCAGACGCTGACGCAACACCGGCTGGGTGGCCGGGTCGGCGACGACCTGCGCCACCGGCTGGCGCGCCCGCAACAACTGCCATTGGCCCTCGGCCAACTGCCCGTAGTAACCCACGCTGGAGCAACCGTTCAGCAGGAACGCGACCGTCACGGGAACAAACCGGATGAAAACGCGGTCGAGAGCCCGACGGCTGCAGCGCATGAAAAGAAAAAGTCCAAACATCGAGGCTGTCTATCTCGCTCGTCGGCCGAATGCGACCAAGACTATCTCGCCAAGGGGAAGCTTCGCCATGCGTACTCTGTTTGCCGCCAGCACGCTCGTGCTGCTTTCAGGCTGCTCCACATTGCCAGACCCAGACCCGAAACAGGCCTGGATCGACCTGGCTCCAGGCAACAACGACTCGCTGCACGCAGTGCAGGTGGACGAACGCGACTGGGCCGACACCCGCTACTTCGAGGTGCAGCCCGGCAATCATGAGCTGACGGTGCGCTACCAGTTCCCTGTGACGCCCAGCAATATCGGCGCAGTGGACGAGCCGCTGTGGCGCGACTGCCAGCTCAACCTGACGTTCAAGGACTTCACCGCCGGCCAGCGCTATCAGATGCAGGCGGGCAGCATCGGCTTCCGCCCCTGGATCAAGCTCTATGACCAGCAGCAGAAACTGCTCGGCCAAGGTGAGCCAGCAGGCTGCCAACGCAGCTGAACCCCGCAAATGGCGCTATGCTTGTTTGCTGTGAACCGCGAGCGGGAGTTTCGCCATGCGCCAGCCCATGATGCTGTTCGCCATCAGCGCACTCGGGGCCTGCGCCAGCCCCTTGCCACCGGTCGACCCGTCCAAGGCCTGGGTCGACCTCTACACCATCACCCCCGGTCGCACCATCATGGCCGACCGATTGGATGGCAAGCGCCTGGATGACGGTCGCTACTTCCAGGTGACGCCCGGCAAGCACGAACTGGTGGTGCGTTTCGACTTCGAAGTGTCCTCCGGTCTTTTCACCACCGATCCCAGCGAACGCACCTGCTACCTCACCGTACGCTTCAACGACTTCAAGGCCGGCGAACGTTACCGGCTGGAAGCCCGGGCGCCGGTGATGCAACCGCAGGTGCTGCTATACGACGCCAGTCGCAAAGTGGTGGTGGATGAACCGAGCGAGGTGTTCTGCATTCCTTGAAGTCATTCGCCGGCAAGCCGGCTCCTACAAACAAGGCGCAACCCTTGTAGGAGCCGGCTTGCCGGCGAACCGAACTACCGGTCGTTCTTCTGATAGATGATCTTCTTCGTCCCGCCATCACAGCTGCCCACGACCATGTTCGGGTCGCTGACCTCGCTGTTGGGCACGATCTCCAGCGTGTAGGAGGTGACCCCGCGCGCCTGGATCTTCGCCTCGATCTCGGCTTTCAGTTCTTCGCACGGCTTGGGGGCGGCCAGTGCGGCCGTGGCCAGCAGGGATGCCAGCACGGCGATTGCTACGCGGATCATGGAACGGCTCCTGACAGGGCAGACACGCTGCCAACGCTGGTTAGACTACAGGAAACCGCCGCCGTTGCGCCTCGGGGCAAATGCTCGCAGGCATTGAATCCTTCGAATGTGCCCATACAGAGTCTCAAAGGCCCCTGGCCCACCACTTACTGCGGAGGCTCCGATGACGCACCTGCGTGACCTGAAGATATCCACCCTCGACCTGGTGCCCGTGCGCGCCGACGGCGGCCCGGCACAGTCGCTGCGCAACTCGCTGGACCTGGCACAGCATGTCGAGCGTTTCGGTTACAACCGTTTCTGGGTGGCCGAACACCACAACATGGACGGCATCGCCAGCTCCGCCACTGCCGTGCTGATCGGTTACCTGGCCGGTGGCACCTCGACCATTCGTATCGGCTCCGGCGGCGTGATGCTGCCCAACCACGCTCCGCTGGTAATCGCCGAACAGTTCGGCACCCTGGCCAGCCTGTACCCTGGCCGCATCGACCTGGGCCTGGGCCGTGCCCCCGGTTCCGACCAGATGACCGCCCGCGCCCTGCGCCGCGAACGCTCCGGCAGCGCCGACGACTTCCCGGATGATGTGGAGGAGCTGTCGCGCTACCTGGGGCCGCGCACCGACGACCAAAAGGTCATCGCCGTACCGGGTCACGACACCGAAGTGCCAATGTGGCTGCTCGGCTCCAGCCTTTTCAGCGCCCAGCTAGCCGGCATGCGCGGCATGCCCTATGCCTTCGCCTCGCACTTCGCGCCGCGCTACATGCATGAGGCGATCCGCATCTACCGCGACCACTTCAAGCCCTCGACGACGCTGGACAAGCCCTACGTGATGCTTGGCATCCCGATGGTGGTGGCCGAAACCGACGAGAAGGCCGAGTACCTGGCGACCTCGGTGTACCAGCGCATCCTTGCGCTGATCCGTGGACAGAGCCTGATGCAGCGCCCGCCTGTAGAGAGCATGAATGGCCTGTGGCTGCCCCATGAGCGCGATGCGGTGAGCAGCTTCCTGGGGTTGGCGATGATTGGCAGCCCGCAAAAGGTGCGAGGCAAGGTGGAGGTGCTGCTGGAGCAGACCGGTGCGGATGAGCTGATCTTCACCAGCGACCTGTATGAGCATGCCGACCGGATCAGGTCTTATGAGCTGATGGCGCAGGCCCTGTAGGAGCGGCTTCAGCCGCGAACACCGGCGAGCCGGTGCCAATCACCGCGTCGCTTGCTTCGCGGCTAAAGCCGCTCCTACAGACGGCAGCGTCGTCTGTAGGAGCGGCTTTAGCCGCGATGAATCCACCGCATCAACCACGCCGGTAGACAATCTCCTTGCGTCCAGCCTCACAGGTACCAACCACTTTGCCCGCCGGCTCTCCCTTCTTGACGATCTCCAGCGTGTACCCCTTCACACCCTTGGCATCCAGCTTCGCTGCAATCTCCGCCTTGAGCTCCTCGCACGGCTTGCCCGCCGCCATCGCGCCACCGGCCAGCACCATCAGCCCCACAGCCAACATCAACTTCTTCATCGATCGCTTTCCTTGTACAGATCAAAGACGAAAAGGGCGCGAAGCCCGCGCCCTGGCACCTTGTTTACTCCATCACGCCGGGCAAGCCTAGCCCAGCCTGGTTTCAGCTGTTGGCGATCCGGAACCCGACCTTCAGCGTCACCTGAAAGTGCGCAGCCTTGTTGTCGCGGATATGCCCACGGGTATCGACCACCTCGAACCACTCCAGGTGCTTGATGCTCTTGCCGGCTTCGGCCAGGGCATTGTTGATCGCCTCTTCGATGCTGGTGGGCGAGGACCCGACCAGCTCGATCTTCTTGTAGGTGTGATGATCGGACATCAGTGTTCTCCTAATGGTGAAGTGTCAACTGAGCCTAGCAGCGCAAAATCCGATCGCACTTTCGCCGGCCTGCGCAGTCGCAACTCTTACAGCCCACCACCGCGAAGGAGAGTCACCATGGCCCACAACTCGCTGCGCAACGCCTCGCTGGAAAGCATGGAAGCGGAGATCGAGAGCCTGCTCAAGACGCTGGAGCACCTCAAGCACGATGCCTCGGAAGAGTCCCACAAGACCATGAAGGCACTACGCGGCAATGCCGAGAACGCCCTAAAGCATTCGCGCAGCCTGCTCAGCGATGCCTACTCGGAGGTCAAGACCCGCACCCGCCAGACCGGCGTCGCCACCCGCGATTACGCCCAGCAACACCCCTGGACCACCGCTGGCGTGGCCATCGGCGCCTTGGGCCTGCTGGCCGCCTACCTGATGTGCCGTCGCGACTAACCCGCCTGCTGCTGCAACGCCCGGCGCAGCCACTGCGCCAGTTGCTCGGCGCGCCCGTCGGCGGCGCGCCGAGGCACCCACAAGGCCAGTACCGCGCGGGTGGGAGAGAACCCCCACGGCGCGGCAAGCCGGCCGGCTTTCAGGTCGTCCGCGACCAGTGGTTGTGGCGCGATGGCCACCCCAAGCCCTGCCACAGCCGCCTCCAACAGGTAGTACAGATGCTCGAATGCCTGGCCGTAACTCAGCGCGCCGGGGTCGATGCCGTGCTGCTGCGCCCAGGTCGGCCAGGCCTGCGGACGCGAGGTGGTGTGGAGCACTGCCTCTTGCTGCAAAGCCACGGCTGGCGCGGCTTTCAAACGATCGAAGCCTTCGAAGTGCGGGCTCATCACCGGGCCGATTCGCTCTTCGGCGAGCACGTGCACTTGCATGTCCGCCGGCCAGGGTGGCTCGGCATATACCAGCAGGGCATCCAGCCCCGGGCGGCGAGGATCTAGATCGCCTTCGCCCGCTGACAGGTGCAAGCGCAACTCTGGCAGGTCGGCTTTCAAACGGCCCAGGCGCGGGATGAACCAACGCGCCAGCAGGCTGCCGGAGCAGCCAAGCACGAACGGCGCCTCGTCAGCATTGCGGGAAAGCTCGGTGCAGACGCTGCGCAATCGTTCGAACGCTTCGAAGCTCGCATCGCGCAAGCGCACACCGGCATCTGTGAGTTTGACGCCACGTCCGTCCTTGACGAACAAAGCCACGCCCAAATGCTCCTCGAGCACCTTGATCTGTCGGCTTACAGCGCCGTGAGTCACATGAAGCGCCTCGGCTGCCTGGCTGACGCTATTGAGCCGGGCGGTTGCCTCGAAGGCCCGCAGGGCGTTGAGGGGAGGAAGGTCCTGGGCCATTTGACTTGTGAGTTTTCCTGACAGGTTTGCGCAATCTTATCGGTTTTCAGCCAGCCGCGTCGTGGTTAGAGTAAAGCCCATCACTCATCCAATACGCCCTGGAGCGCCCCATGACCCAGACCCAATACCGCGCCGGCCCCGATGCCAACGGCCTGTTCGGCTCGTTCGGCGGCCGCTACGTGGCCGAAACCCTGATGCCCCTGGTGCTCGACCTTGCCCGCGAATACGAAGCCGCCAAGGCCGATCCCAAGTTCCTCGAAGAACTCGCCTACTTCCAGCGCGACTACATCGGCCGCCCCAACCCGCTGTACTTCGCCGAGCGCCTGACCGAGCACTGCGGCGGCGCGAAGATCTTCTTCAAGCGTGAAGAGCTCAACCACACCGGCGCGCACAAGGTGAACAACTGCATCGGCCAAGTGCTGCTGGCCAAGCGCATGGGCAAGAAACGCCTGATCGCCGAGACCGGCGCCGGCATGCACGGCGTGGCCACCGCCACCGTCGCCGCGCGCTTCGGCCTGCCGTGCGTGATCTACATGGGCGCCACCGACATCGAGCGCCAACAGGCCAACGTGTTCCGCATGAAGCTGCTGGGCGCCGAGATCGTCCCGGTCACTGCCGGTACCGGCACGCTCAAGGACGCCATGAACGAGGCCCTGCGCGACTGGGTCACCAACGTCGACGACACCTTCTACCTGATCGGCACCGTGGCCGGCCCGCACCCGTACCCGGCGATGGTCCGTGACTTCCAGTCGATCATCGGCAAGGAAACCCGCGCCCAGCTGCAAGAGAAGGAAGGGCGCCTGCCCGACAGCCTGATCGCCTGCGTCGGCGGCGGCTCCAACGCCATGGGCCTGTTCCACGACTTCCTTGACGATGCCAGCGTGCAGATCATCGGCGTCGAAGCCGGCGGCCACGGCGTGCACACCGACAAGCACGCGGCCAGCCTCAACGGCGGTGTGCCGGGCGTGCTGCACGGCAACCGCACCTACTTGCTGCAGGACGACGACGGCCAGATCACCGACGCCCACTCGATTTCGGCAGGCCTGGACTACCCCGGCATCGGCCCGGAGCATGCCTACCTGCACGAAGTGAAGCGCGTGGAGTACGTCAGCATCACCGACGACGAAGCCCTGGACGCCTTCCACGCCACCTGCCGCCTGGAAGGCATCATCCCGGCGCTGGAAAGCTCCCACGCCCTGGCTGAGGCGATCAAGCGCGCGCCGAAGCTGCCCAAGGACCACCTGATGGTGATCTGCCTGTCCGGTCGCGGCGACAAGGACATGCAAACCGTGATGAACCACATGGCCGCCCAGGAGAAACAGGCATGAGCCGTCTCGAACAACGCTTCGCCGAACTCAAGGCCGAAGGCCGCTCGGCACTGGTCACCTTCGTCACCGCCGGCGACCCGGGCTACGATGCTTCGTTGCAGATCCTCAAGGGCCTGCCGGCCGCCGGTGCCGACGTGATCGAACTGGGCATGCCGTTCACCGACCCGATGGCCGACGGCGTGGCCATCCAGCTCGCCACCCTGCGCGCCCTGGAAGCCGGCCAGACCCTGGCCAAGACCCTACGGATGGTTCGCGAATTCCGTGTGAATAACCAGACCACGCCCATCGTGCTGATGGGTTACTACAACCCGATCCACCGTTTCGGTGTGGCGCAGTTCGTCGCCGAGGCGAAGGAAGCCGGCGTCGATGGCCTGATCATCGTCGACCTGCCACCGGAACACGACGCCGAGCTGGCCACCCCGGCCCAGGCCGCAGGCATCGACTTCATCCGCCTGACCACCCCGACCACCGACGACGCGCGCCTGCCGCGTGTACTGGAGCGCAGCTCCGGGTTCGTCTACTACGTGTCGGTGGCGGGTGTGACGGGCGCGGGTTCGGCGACTACTGAGCATGTGACCGAGGCCATTGCCCGTCTGCGCCGACATACCGACCTGCCGATCAGCGTTGGTTTCGGTATTCGTACGCCGGAGCAGGCCGCAGCCATTGCCCGCCTGGCTGATGGTGTGGTGGTGGGTTCGGCGCTGGTCGACAAGATCGCCCAGGCCAAGGATGCCGGTCAGGCGGTGAAAGATGTGCTGAGCCTGTGCTCGGCGCTGGCTGAAGGCGTGCGCGCCGCTCGGGCCTGATCCGCGTCGCCTTGTTCGCCGGCAAGGCCAGCTCCTACAGGTTATACGGCGATCCCTTGTAGGAGCCGGCCTTGCCGGCGAACAGCGTCAGCCAGCACAACCTAACCTTCGAATATTGACAGGTCCAACGGCCTGATCGCCCCCATCCAGATCGCATGATCGCGGTGATCCGCCAGCTCATCCCCGGTTTCCGGATGCAGGAAAACCACCAGCCCCTTGCGATACAGCGCCAGCCACGGCAGCACCACGCCCACCACCTCCGGCCCGAAGGCCAGCTGGCAGCTCCAGTCCGGGTGCGGGCCGACCGGTTTCTGGTGCATGCGCCCCATGGTCACGGGGAACAGGCGTGTCGCCTCCTCGCACAGCTCACGGGCCTGCTCCATGGTCGCTGCGTCGTAGTACACGTGGGCGTGATAGCCCTTGATCCTTTGCACGGTGGCTCCTGATAGCGGTAATGCGAACATCTCGAAGTCTACGCCATCCCTGTAGGAGCGGCTTTGTTCGGCTT